>JAUVQZ010000099.1 GCA_030597865.1 Pseudomonadota bacterium
CATCCTGTGGATATCCGCCCAAAGGCCGGGATGCTTATCCCTCCAGAGTATCACACCATGGATGATGGCCGGTTGAGCTGTATGTCCTGTCATCAGGCCCACGCCTCGGACAATGAGTATCGTTTGATCCGGGCAAAGCGCAAGGATCTCTGCCTGGGCTGTCATCGCAATTTCGAATAATGCCGAGCAAGGAAGGCTGTTATGGAAAAGTATAAGAGAAAGAAGCTGAATATAGCTGTTAAGAGGGAGTTTCAACGCTGGTTGCTGGTACGGATTTCTGGAGCTGTTTTTGCCAGCGCCGCTGTGGCAGCCCTTGTCCTTTACCTTTACTCACGTCAGGAGTTGGGCGATTCTTTTTACACGGCACACATCACCGTCAGACGGGTCAGTGATCTCCTGTTGCCAGTGATCCTGGCTGGCTCAGCCGTCAGTCTGATCAGCGGTATACTGCTTGCCCTCTTCTTGCCCCAGAAGATTGCAGGCCCCCTTTACCATGTTGAGCAGGACCTGCGCCGGGTAGGAGAGGGGGATCTCACCGTAAAGATCGTTTTGCGGCAGGGAGATACCCTGCAGGATTTTGTCTCCGTGGTGAATCAGAACATCGCTGAGCTGCGGGGGCGGGTGGAGCAGGTTCAGCATGGTCTCAAAGATCTTGATCAGAGCAAACTCTCCGAGTCTCAGAAAGAGGCCTTGCTCAGACTTTCGGAGTTCAAGGTCTGATCAGAGCTGCAGATTCATCTTGGTGAGGATGGCTGAGAGATAGCCCACCTCGTTTGTGCTGAGGGAGGAGCTCAGGTCTTGGGTGAGTTTCATGTGCAGCTTGTGATGCTCGCTGAAAAGTTCGTCGCCCTTGTCTGTCAGGGTTACCAGGATGGAACGCCGGTCCACCTCGTGTCTTTTTCGCTCCACTGTCCCCTGTTTTTCCAGGCCATCCACCATCACCGTGATGGTGCCGGTGGTCAGCCCCATCTGTTCAGCAAGCTCCTTCATTCGTAATTCCCCGGCATGGCCAATGATCTCAATGGCATGCATCTGGGTCGGTGTCAGGCCTGATTCCCTTACCACCTCCTGTTCCCAGGAGGAAATCTTGTCGTAAAATTCAATGATCTGCTGGCTGAGATATTCCAGTTTTGTATCCATTTTTTTTCTATCCTTGGTGGCGATCAGGCCATGAGTGGGGCCAGGGTAAGGGTGCTGAAAAGCAGGGTGAGTGCCCCGGCCGTGCGCATGACGGCATTTTCAATCCAGTGCTGGTTGAGTGTGTGGAGAAGGCTGGTGACTTTGAAAATGGCGTAGATAACGGCAGCCACTGCCAGGGCCGTGGTCAGGGCATAGGCGGCAAACACCAGGGTGGCCTTGAGGATATTACCTGAATCAAGGGCATAGCTATACATGATGACCACCGTGGGGCAGGGGATGATCATATTGACAAAGCCGACGCCAAAGAGGGCGAGGCCTGTCAGCTGTTGCGTTTTGCTGTGATGGTGGTTGCAGGAGCAGCCTGGCCCATGGTGGTCAAGATGGTCGCCCATGCCCCTGTCGTGATGGTCATGGTCGTGGCTGTGGAGGATGCTGGGTTTGATGATGAGCACTATGCCAATGGCAGCCAGGGCCAGGCCGGTGCTGACCTCTACCCACCACTGTAAATTGGGGGGGATGATCTGCGAGATGGCGCCCAGGCTGGCGCCCAGGGCAATACAGGCGGCTGCCGTGCCGCCAAGAAAGGCGATGGTCAGAAAACTCACCTGCCTGCCGTCCTTCTTGCCGGTGACAAAGGGGGCCAGGACAAGCCAGGAGTGGCCACAGGGGTTGATGCCATGGATGAGGCCAAGCACAAGGCTTGACTGCATGGCCATCCAGAAGAAAGAATCATATTCCATCGCTATATTTCCCAGGCCCATATTGGCGGGCCGTTGTTTTTACTGTTTGGGGCTGTTCTGGCCCCAATACCTTACATGCCTTTGTCCCAGCTGCCTAAGGCGCGCTGTCAACAACGTCCCTGGTCAATTCAACGTGGTTGCAGGGCACTGGTTCCTTGTTAGCGCAGTAATGGTGAACATAGTCTGGATTGTTTGAATGTCAAGATAGTTTACTGTTTTTTCTGTTTACGTCCCCCAACGAGGCTCGTGTATTTTTGGAAGGCTTCTTTCTTTGTCCAACGATAACAGGAGAGTTCGGGGGTGGTGTTTTTTTGGGAGAAAAAATTAGGTTCCCCAAAAAATCACTTGACGGCCAAGGTAAGGTCAGGTATTAGTCTCCCCTAAATTGATTCAGGAGCCCTGCATCTCCTTGGCGGTACCATGCAAGGAAATGGGAAGTGAAAGAAATTATTGAAGGCGGCCAGCGCCGCGAAACAAGGAGAAAGATAATGAATACAGCAAAGGCAAAAAAGGCAATCTATTCCACAGCGGTTCTTGGCATGTTGATGTTGGCCCCCCAGGCCATGGCAGCCGGTTCCAGCGTTGGCAACGCCACCCTTGAAGAGCTCAAGCAGCTCATCATGGAGCAGCAAAAACAAATTTCCGCCCAGGACAAGGCCATCAAGGCGTTGCAGACCGGCAAAGGGGCCATGGCCGGTGGCATGGCCATGCCCATGAAGAAGATGGTCAAGTCGGGCAAGGATAAGGTCAGCCTGACCCTGTACGGCCAGGTCAACCGGGCCATGATGTTTGCCGATGACGGCGAGGAGAGCGAGGTCTACCACGTGGACAACGACAACTCCTCCACCCGCTTTGGCATGAAGGGTTCTGCCAAGGCCAATGACGACCTCTCCGCCGGTTTCAAGTTTGAGATGGAGTATGAGGGCAACAGCTCCGACTCTGTCAGTCAGGAGGGCCAGGATGTCTCTGCCTCCCTGAAGCAGCGCCACATGGATTTCTATCTGAAGTCCAAGCAGTTTGGCAAGCTCTCCATCGGTCAGGGGGACACGGCCTCCAACGGCACCTCTGAGGTGGATCTCTCCGGCACCAAGGTCATTGGTTATTCCGACTCCCCCAAGATGGGTAAGTCGGTCAGGTTCTACGATAGCCGGGCAGATACATATGTTATAGGCGTGGACTCTGATGGTGATGACATATTTGTTGACGCCGGTGATGTGATGAGCAATATGGATGGCCTGAGCCGCCTTGACCGGCTGCGCTACGATACCCCCACCTGGAACGGCTTTTCTGTGGCCACCTCCACGGTGGAGCGTAACGGCAACGATGTGGCCCTGCGTTACAGCGGCAAGATAGGTGGCGCCAAGCTGGCCGGTGCTGTTGCCTACGCCCGGATGGGTGACAACGATTCTGATGTGGACACGACGATTAACGGTTCCGTCTCGGTGCTCCTGGCCAACGGCCTCAATGCCACCTTTGCCGCCGGCAGCCAGGATCTTGATAGTCCGGCCCCAGGCCATGATGATCCGACCTTCATGTACGGCAAGCTTGGTTATATCGCCAAGATCTTTGATATCGGCACCACCGCCTTTGCCATCGACTACACCCAGCACGACGATGTGGGTCAGGCCGGTGACGAGGCAGATTCCTTTGGCATCATGGCAGTGCAGAAATTCAATGACCTGGGCACGGAGCTCTACGCCAGCTATCGTCAGATCAGCCTGGATAGAACCGGCCTTGACCTGGAGGACATTGATGTAATGATGGCCGGCGCTCGGATCAAGTTCTAGGACAAAAAAACATGAAGACCAGAATGTTTTTTATGGGCCTCATCCTTGCCTGCACACTCCTCACCGGGTGTGCGGGCCTTGCCCCCTATGACCATGATTTTGAACCAGACGCCAATAAGGGTCCAGGCCTGTTCACCGGTGACAAGGGGGAGCTGGAGCTTCTGCCATAATTGCAGTGAATGTTGTCTGCCCTGCTATTGTTTCGGTGGTTAAATAGTTTGAGCTATCGGCATAGATCCGAATTGCTCGAACACCCTTCGACAGGCTCAGGGACCGGTCCCTGAGCCTGTCGAAGGGTGTTCGAGTCTTGATCCAACTTTATTATCTATCCCCCGAAGCAATAAAAAAACAAATAAACAAGGAGTTAAAGATGAACACCAAGAAGATATGCACCCTGACCCTGGCGCTTGCCGCCCTCACGGCGCTGCCGGCATATGCCTCGGATTCAATCAATCTTAAGAAGGCTGACGGGGTAAACGGCGGTCTGCTCTATGATAGTTTCCTAAAGAAGGGGGAGGTCTCGGCAAAATTTAGTAATGCCCATAATATTGACGTTGCCGCCATCAAGGACAAGTATGATTTCTTTCGCTGTAAACAATGCCATGGCTGGGATCGGATTGGTACAGAGGGTTATTATATTGGCCGGAAGCCAAAGGCAGGGAAAAGGCCCAATGTCTCCAGTGTGAATCTTCTTGATAGCGCCAAGAAAATGTCTGCCCATGAAGTTTTCGACAAGATTAAAAAACCGGTCAATGGCCGGTCGCTGAGCACTGATCTTACTAAGTATGATCCGGCAGGCAACAGTCGCCCGGGAGATGCCATGCCTGTCTACGGTGAGATATTTAATGACAGTGAGATATGGGATCTGGTCAAATTTGTTAAAGAGGACGGTGAAGACTATCGTAACTACTATGTCATGGATCTCAAGGGAGTCTACCCCAATGGCAAGGTGAAATTTGCCGAAATCGGCAAGGGTGGCGATGCGGCCAACGGCCATAAGATTTACGCAAAAGACTGCGCCTCCTGCCATGGTGCTGACGGCACCGACATAGACATCAAGGGAAAATCTGCGGGTGAATTCACCAGGAAAAAAACCTACGAACTGGCCCATAAGGTAAAATTCGGCCAGCCAGGTACTGATATGTTCGGCACCCCCCTCAGTATCAAAGAGATGAACGACCTTCATAAGGCCCTTGCCGATAAGGCCACATATCCTGACATGAAAAAACCATGACCAGTTTTATCGACAGATAGCCTCCTCGGCCAGCCAGGGCAGCCCGCAATTTTATGCGGCAGTGCCTCTGGCTGCCCTGGTTTGATAGATGCAGAGCTCGCTCCCACGAAAAGATATCCATTGGTTGAGGATAAGATTCGTGGGAGTTTTTTTTTGCTCATCACGGATTACCGTGGATCCTTGGGTTTTAGATTTTTTGTCTTTCCCTGTTCAGCCCTGAACTCCCAACCCTTCGACAGGCTCAGGGCACTTTTTTCTTTGGATAACCTCGGGCCGCCGGTCCCTGAGCCTGTCGAAGGGTAATGCCGCCTTTTCCGGCGGAAGGCGAGTGGTGCTTGAAGGCCAGGACTGTTAGGGGAGGGGGGCCCTTTTCGCCCGTTTCACTGGCTGGGTAGACAGCAGCGCAAGCGGTCTAAAAGGAACAAGACAATATTCGCAGCAAGAAAGATAATACTGGCAACAGACCTCCCCACGGTAATCCGTGATGAATCTTTTTTTTGGGGTAAGCTCCCGTTTTTCATGCCTTGAAGAAGGCAGAGATGCAAAAGCGTCTTTGGGAACCTGGATTTTTTTTGCAGATCGGTTATATGGATGGGGTGCCTGGCAAAAGGTCATTTTTGCAGCGGCCTCCTGCCCAGGAAAATGAAGCAAAGAACTGGGGCCAGTGTTCCCCAAGGTAAAATCCATTATGGAGAAAAAACCATGATCTATTCTCCCGAAGTCGAAGAAATGTGCTGTGTGGCCAAGGGGCCCAAAAACGGCCCTGCCCCCATCCCCCAGGAGGGTGGCTGGACCCAGGTCAAAGAGATCGGCGATGTCAGCGGTCTGACCCATGGTGTTGGCTGGTGCGCCCCCCATCAGGGCGGCTGTAAACTCACCGTCAATATCAAGAAGGGCATTGTCGAAGAGGCCCTCATTGAGACGGTGGGCTGTACTGGCATGACCCATTCAGCGGCCATGGCCGCCGAGATTCTGCCGGGCAAGACCATCTTAGAGGCGCTCAATACCGACCTGGTCTGTGACGCCATCAATGTTGCCATGCGTGAGCTCTTTCAACAGATCGTCTATGGTCGCAGCCAGTCCGCCTTTTCAGAGGGCGGCCTGCCCATTGGCGCCGGTCTTGAGGATCTGGGCAAGGGCCTTCGCTCCGTGGCCGGAACCATGTATGGCACGGCCAAGAAGGGTCCCCGTTACCTGGAGATGGCTGAGGGCTATGTCCTGGAGAACGGCCTGGATAGCAATGACGAGATCATCGGTTATAAATTCGTTCACCTCGGCCTGATGATGGATGCCATTAAGAAGGGGATTGATGCCAACCAGGCCCTGGAAGATGCCACCGGTATCTACGGTCGTTTCGCTGATGCCGTTAAAACCATTGATCCCCGTAAGGAATAGGCGCATAGGAGAAAGAACATGGCATTGTTTGAAGGATATGAGAGAAGAATTGGTCAGATCACTCCTGTGCTCGGGCAGTATGGCATCTCCTCCCTGGAGGAGGCGCGGAAGATCTGTGAGGATTATGGGGTTGATGTGTACAGCCTGGTCAAGGAGATCCAGCCCATCTGTTTTGAGAACGCCTGCTGGGGTTATATCGTTGGCGCGGCCATTGCCATCAAAAAAGAGCTCACCGTGGCATCTGATATTGCCGCCGCCATTGGCGAGGGTCTGCAGAGCTTCTGCATTCCCGGCTCTGTTGCCCATGACCGTAAGGTTGGCCTGGGCCACGGCAATCTGGCCGCCATGCTGCTCCGTGACGAGACGAGATGCTTTGCCTTCCTGGCCGGTCATGAGTCCTTTGCCGCCGCCGAAGGCGCCATTGGCATTGCCAGGTCAGCCAACCGGGTGCGCAAGGAACCCCTCAAGGTCATCTTGAATGGTCTGGGCAAGGATGCCGCCCATATCATTGCCCGGATAAACGGTTTTACCCATGTCAAGACCGCCTTTGACTATGGCAAGGGCGAGGTGAGCATTGTGGAGGAGACCGTCTACTCCGAGGGTGATCGGGGCAAGGTGCGCTGCTATGGCGCCGATGATGTCCGCGAGGGTGTGGCCATTAATCACCTGGAGGGCGTGGATGTCTCCATCACCGGCAACTCCACCAACCCCACCCGTTTCCAGCACCCGGTGGCTGGCACCTATAAGAAGGAGTGTGTCCAGCAGGGCAAGAGGTATTTTTCCGTGGCCTCCGGTGGTGGTACGGGACGCACCCTGCATCCGGATAATATGGGGGCGGGGCCTGCCTCCTACGGCATGACCGACACCATGGGCCGCATGCATTCCGACGCCCAGTTTGCCGGCTCCTCCTCGGTGCCGGCCCATGTGGAGATGATGGGGTTGATCGGTATGGGGAACAACCCCATGGTGGGCGCCACGGTGGCAGTAAGCGTTGCCCTGGAGCAGGCCTCCTGATTTTCTTCGCCACCCCGGTTATGTTGAGCAAAAAAGGCCCGACCCATTGAATGGATCGGGCCTTTTTTATATCAATGCCAGGGAGCCGTTGTTGGCAAAACCTTTAGTTTTCCCCATGCCAGCCTGACTTCTCCACCTGCACTTTGCCTTAACCGGCTGATATTGTTTCTGATCGTTTTTTTTACTGGTAGTTTTTCCTATTTAAGGCTATGCTTCAGAGCTTTATTTGTAAGGAGATTCATGGGCTTGCTATACGTATTGCTTCGTTGGCAGGTCAGGGGCAGGATCTGGTTTTGGGCTCTGTTTACGCACAAAATAGCAGTCATTTATTCCAGGTTCATTAATAATGTAAGCTAGGAGTTGGTCAGGTTTGTCACCCAGGCCTGATCATACGTTGTCTGTAACATGAAAAAATTATGTCTTGAGAGTGCCAAGCGTAAGTATACGCAACAGCGGCACGAAGGAACCTATCATTCCCTGTGGTATCGGGAGAACTGGCAGGCCGAATGGTTACGTTTTACGGGGAAGGACGGTCAGAAAAAATTCACCTTCAAGGAGATGCCGCTCCATCGTCGTAAATTGGCCATCAGCATGGCCAATATTGACAATCATCAGGTGGAAGATGTGCCCGTGGGCGAGCAGGATTTTTCCCTGGCCCGTGATGGCAAGAAGGCGGCTGATCAAAATAATAATACGGTTATTCGCCGTAAGTCGAATAACGCCTGATTCTCACGATTGCTGTCGGCGGGATCATCACGATTCGTTGAGCCACTCAATGATGCCTGGTTCAAGGTAGAGCCCTTCCAGGAGAGAGGTGGCCCAATCTTCACCCTGGGCGCTGAGTTGGCGTGACAGTCTAACAGCCGTGACCTGCACCGGTGGCAGGTCACTCCAGATAGCTGTTTCTAAAAAACGCCAGTATTGGCGGTCGAGATCTTTTGGCCCCATTGCCTCCTGGCATGGTTCACAGATGAATATGGTGTGCGCCATGTCTGGTTCTCCTGGTAATGGGGCAACCTCCAAGGCCCCAAGCCTTGTTTGGCCATGGCCGCAAAGCTCGCAGTGGGCCCGGGACCTCCTGGTCAGATCTTTGCCAAGCTGGGCAAGGGCATCCAGGCGCGCTCTCTTAGGTGTCAGTCCTTTTGCCATTATTATCTCCTTGGATGGGGATGTGGTGGGCCTTTAATTTTGCTAAGGGATAGAAGGTGCCGCGCCAGCGTATGCCACCCTGGCGCACCGTGATAACCACGGCCCTCCATAATGTATAGAGCCTGATATAGCTTGCAACCGGGAGCCAGATCAGATGTCTTTTCGGTATGCCGACAAAATGGGCGGCGCTGCCAAAGAGAAGAATATGGCAGCCGATAATGGCGCTATTTATGGCCCTGGTCGGGTCACTGGTGAGAAAAAGGGCCCACCAGGGCCAGATGCCGGCCACAATCATGAAGATGCTGACCGCAACCACCTTGGCCATGCTGTAATCAAGGGCGGCAAAGCTGTTTTTTTCCAGGCCCCTGACCATGGCAGGCAGGGAGTGATACCAGGGAACCCTGACAAATTGGCCACCATGGAGACATTCCTGGCGAAAACCATGGCCCTTGATGAGTACCCCCAGCATCACATCATCAATGGGGGACATGGCGATTTTCCCATGGCCCCCTATCTCTTCGTAGACCGTGCGGCGCATCATGTTGAAGGCTCCAATGCCGATACTGCGGCTGCTTTTCGGGTCAACCGCCTTCCATGGCTTTAGGAAACCAGCGAGAGTAACCCCAAATTCAATAACCACCATATTGAGCAGGCCGCCAGGGAGCTCAGGGGTAAACAGCAGGGTGAGGTGGTCAAGGTCCCTATCCTCCATCCGGCGAAGGGCCCGTTTCAGGGTGGAGGGCGCAAGCGTGACATCGGCATCGGTGAAGAGAAGGAGGTCTCCCTCTGCCATTTTTGCCCCCTGCTGCAGGGCATGGTGTTTGCCGAGCCAGTCAGCAGGAAGCTCGGAGATATGGAGAACATGGAGGTTGGAGTGAAGCCGGGCCAGACGCTCAAGCACATCTCCGGTGCCATCGGTGGAGCGATCGTTGATAGCAATAATCTCAAGGTTGTCGTAGTCAAGGTTGACCAGGGAGTTCAGGGCAGCACCTATGCTTTTTTCTTCATTTAAGGCGGCCACAATGATGGAGACGGAGGGCCCTGGTTGATGGACCTCAGGTGGTATGGACCTCAGGTTTTTAAGGCGTCTTGTGCCCATTGCCATCTCGACACTGAAGGCGAGCACCACAACAAGGGTCAGTATGGAGAGGGTGAAAAGAACCATGGCGCCAGTGTACCATGAACCACTGGGCCAGGTGGATTGATAATGGTGGGGAACCACAAAAAGGTTCACCGTCAAAGTCAGGGAAGACTATTTGTGTTTGGAAAGATGGTTAGCCGCGACTTTGAAGGCTGATATCCCCTCTCCCAGGCATTTCTTCCGTGGTTTCCGTGGCAAAAACAAAGGCATTCCCACACATTGACGAAGAGCCAAAAAAAAGGACTCTGCCCCCAGGGGCAGGAGTCCTTTTTTTATAGCGGCTGTTAAGCCGATGAGGTTATTTGACCAGGTCGTGGGCAATGCCGTGGCACTGACCGCATTTCGGGAAGTTCCTGTGCATTGTCTCAGGGTGCGGCTCACCATGGCAGGAGCTGCATTGTGGTATCATCTTATGGTTCTCCTTGTGACAGGTGGCGCATGAGATCTTGGCATGGGCGGCTTGGTTTTTTTCCAGGGTGGTCAAGACATCGTCATGGCAGCTGGCGCAGCTGGATGATGGAATCTCATCGGGATAGGAGACCCTGAGTGGCATATGCGGCTTATGACAGCTCAG
>JAUVQZ010000187.1 GCA_030597865.1 Pseudomonadota bacterium
CCCATGGTATTATCTTAGTCGGCCCCTTTCTCATGCCCCTCCTTGTTCATGGCCGGCTTGGTAATTTTTACGTCTGGCAGGATCCTCGTTAGGTCACTTGCCTGTTTCCGCACCTTGAATTTTATGGGTGACGGCGGGTGGGGGATTCCTTCATTAATCAAACATGTTGGGCTTCTTGTCATCTGTTGGCACCTTGCCCGCCAGATTTATGCGGCCCATAGCCAGCTTGGTTTTGTCAGTCAGGAGATAGAGAAGGCCAAAAAACAGGCTGAGGTCGCCAGTAAAAATAAGGTGGATTTTTGGGCCGCCATCGGCCATGAGGTTCGCCCCCTCCCTCCATGAATATCATTGTTGGCACCATCGGTCTCCTCATGGGTCTTTGGTTGAAATGCATGGTTGGCCTAAGGCCGACCATGCCCTTTACCTGAAAAATCTTTTAGGCCTTGCCAGGGCATCGCGTTTTCCTGTACAATTTTTTGTCCTTGGCCCCGGCTCCATGGTGATGGGCCCCAATACCCTAATAAAATTTTATTTTCCCTGAAATAAATGGTGAGTGTCTATGCTTGACAGAGCTAAATGTACGTTGTTTTCTGGTGGTCATCGTGGCGTGGAAAGCGCCTTTGGTGAAATGGCTGAAAAATGGGGGGTTGAAGAGGTGAATTACTCCTTCATGGGCCATAGGGTGGAGCGCAACTGCAATATCCATAATCTTTCCGATGAAGAGCTGGGCCGTGGTGATATCTCCATGGAGCTGGCCTCCAAGATGATGAACCGCACCTATTACGAGAAGAGAAAGATCAGGAAGGTGCTGCAGCTCATCTTCCACATGGTCAACTCCGGCCACCAGGTCTTTGCGGTGGGGACCATCATGGCGGATGACACGGTCAAGGGTGGTACGGGCTGGGCCGTGGAGCTGGCCAAGCTTTTTCACCGGCCGGTGTCGGTTTTTGATCAGCACAGGGGGGAGTGGTTCACCTGGCAGGGGGGACAGTGGCAGGCGGATCGCCCCCAGATAAGCCATGAGACCTTCTGCGCCTCGGGTACGCGGGATCTGACGGATGAGGGCAGGCAGGCCATTGAGCAGTTGTTTGCCGATGCCTTTGGAACTCCGTAGTTTTTTCTTGACAGCGCTGGTTGTTGACGGTATTGTAGCGCGCTTTCCTATCCATACATGCGATAATGGCCCCTTTTTGTGGGCCATTTTTTATACGGGCCGGGGATTCTTCCAGGCCCTTTTTTTTATAGTCTCTACAAAAGCTGATTTGCCCCAGTCAGCCCAGTAATAACGGTATCACGAAGAGGATGTACTCATGCTAGCAGATCTCAACAAAGTCAGGAATATCGGCATCTCGGCCCATATTGATTCGGGTAAAACCACCCTTACCGAGCGTGTCTTGTTTTATACCGACCGTATCCATGCCATCCATGAGGTGCGTGGTAAAGACGGCGTCGGAGCCACCATGGACTCCATGGAGCTTGAAAAGGAGCGCGGTATCACCATTCAGTCCGCTGCCACCTTCTGTAACTGGAAGGGTAATGATATCAACATCATCGATACCCCCGGTCACGTTGACTTCACCGTTGAGGTTGAGCGTGCCCTGCGTGTTCTTGACGGCGCCGTGCTGATCCTCTGTTCCGTTGGTGGTGTTCAGTCCCAGTCCATCACGGTTAACCGCCAGATGACGCGTTACAGCGTTCCCCGTGTGGTCTTTGTCAATAAGTGTGATCGTACCGGCGCCAACCCGGCCCGCGTCACCGAGCAGGTGCGCGACAAGCTGGGTCTCAATGCCATCCACATGCAGCTGCCCATGGGCCTTGAGGGCGCCATGGAAGGTGTCATTGATCTGGTGAGAATGAAGGCCCTCTATTTTGACGGCGACAATGGTGAGGATATCCGCGAGGAAGATATCCCGGCCCAGTACCAGGACGATGCCGAGGCCCTGCGTGAGGAGCTCCTTGATGCCGCCTCCATGTTTGACGATGACCTGATGGAGGCCATCCTCGAGGGTGAGCCCACCGAAGAAATGATCAAGCGTGCCGTCCGCAACGGCACCCTGGCCCTGGAATTCGTGCCTGTCTTCATTGGTACCGCTTTCAAGAACAAGGGTGTCCAGCCCCTGCTTGACGGTGTCATTGATTACATGCCCACCCCCTTTGATGTAGAGAATATCGCCCTTGATCTTGATAATGAAGAGACCGAGGTGAAGGTGACCAACGATGTTGAGGATCCCCTCGTGGCCCTTGCCTTTAAACTGGAAGACGGTCGCTACGGTCAGCTTACCTATATCCGTGTTTATCAGGGTACCCTGAAGAAGGGTGACTTCATCTTTAATACCCGCAGCGGCAAGAAGGTCAAGGTCGGCCGTCTGGTGCGCATGCATTCCAATGAGATGGAGGAGATCGATGATACCGGCGCCGGCGATATTGTTGCCCTTTTCGGTGTTGACTGCGCCTCCGGTGATACCTTTTGCGATAGCAAGGTCAATTATTCCATGACCTCCATGCATATTCCGGCCCCGGTTATCTCCCTGTCCATCAATCCGGTGGACAACAAGGCCCAGGTTAATATGTCCAAGGCCTTGAACCGTTTCACCAAGGAAGATCCCACCTTCAAGACCTTTGTTGATGATGAGACCAACGAGACCATCATCCAGGGTATGGGTGAGCTTCATCTTGAGGTATACATCGAGCGCATGAAGCGTGAGTACGAAGCCGAGGTTGAGGTGGGTGCGCCCCAGGTTGCTTACCGCGAGGCCATTACCCAGCGGGCCGAGTTTGATTACACCCATAAGAAGCAGTCTGGTGGTTCCGGACAGTTTGGCCGGGTTGCCGGTTATATGGAACCCATTGCCGAGGACGAGGAGTTTGAAGAGAACTACGAATTTGTTGATAAGATCGTTGGTGGTGTTATCCCCCGCGAGTTTATCTCCTCCTGTGACAAGGGCTTCAAGAAGAACATGGCCAAGGGTTCCCTGGCCGAGGCGCCCATCACCAAGGTTCGTTGCGTCATCAATGATGGTAGCTTCCATGCCGTTGACTCCTCAGATGTTGCCTTCCAGCTTGCTGCCCAGGGCGCCTTTCGCCAGGGTTATATGAAGGCTGGCCCGGTTCTGATGGAACCCATTATGAAGGTTGCCGTGGAAGGCCCCACTGAATTCCAGGGCGCCATCATGGGTAGTGTCAACCAGAGGCGCGGTATTATCCAGGGTACCACCGAGGATGCCAACTACACCGTGGTTGAGGCCGAGGTTCCCCTCTCCGAGATGTTCGGGTATTCCACGGTGCTGCGCTCCCTGACCCAGGGTAAGGCGGAGTTTACCATGGAGTTTGCCGCCTACCGTGCCGTGCCCAAGGCCATTGGCGAAGAGGTAATGGCCGACATCGCCAAGAAAAAAGGTAAAAAGTAAATTAAGGCAGGGGTGAGCTTGGGACAGAGATCGGATAATCTGGTCATCAGCCTGACCCTCCCCTTTTTTTTATAGTGTACAAAGCCCGACTTCAGGATTACTGTTGTTGGGCTTTGTTGATTCAAGGCCTGGTGTTGTTCAACCTGGGAGGAAGTGATGTTGGAAATTGTCGACTATGCCCTGCAATACCCCCTTGTTCTTGCCGCCCTTGTCCTGCTCCTTCTTCTGCTGTGCTGGAAGAGTGAGGATGTCCGGGCCTGGGTTGTGCGCGTTGTTATTTTTCTGCTGGTCTTGGCGGCAATCTACCTTGTCTTTCAGAAGTTTAAGTATCTGCTGCCTTCGCCCCAGCAAGCACCGGCTATCCGTGATGATAGCCTTAGCCCTGAGGAGCATGCCGGTAAAAAATATTATAAGGATCCGGCTGGGCTGCTCAAGGATATTAAGTAGCGCCGCTCCTTCTTCGGTAAAGCATCTTATTCCCCTGTAGTTTATCTCTGCTATGAAACGTCAAGAACTCATTGATACAAACCCCCTACGGCTCCTCTCCCCACCTGATGGCGGCATGGTTGCCGGTCGTCATCTGGCCCTGATCAAGGGTGCTGCCGGCACAGGCAAGACCGCCATTTTGGTGCAGATCGCCCTGGACAAGATACTGCGCGGCGAGCATGTGGTCCATATAGGCATCGATGAACAGCTCAACAATATCAAGCTCTGGTATAGCCAGGTCTTTGCTGCCCTGGCCCGTCAGGTGAACCTCCGTGAGCCGGCCAAGGTCGAGGATGGCATTATGGCCCATCGCCTGCTCATGACCTTCATGGCCGAGAACTTCACAGCGCTGCGGCTGGCCCAGCGTCTTGACGGTTTAGGCATGCATCAGATTGCCCTGCCTGACTGTCTGGTGATTGACGGCCTTGCCGGTCAGGTGTCAAGGGATGCCCATATGCTCACCGAGCTTCGCAGCTATGCCAAGGAGCGTAATATCACCATCTGGCTCTCCTGTCTGGATGTCACTGCTGAGGCAGAGGGGGCGGCAGATACCGTTCTTGAGCTGACCACCTCATCGGACGGCCTGGCCACCCTGGCGGTTGTGAGGGATGATGCCGACTATGCCGAGGCTGGTGCCTTCATGACCCTTGATCCGCAGACCCTGACCCTTTGCCTCTAAGACATCCCTGCCATGAAATTTCGTCCCTGTATTGATCTCCATAATGGCTGTGTCAAACAGATTGTCGGTTCCACCCTCTCTGACACCTCGGCCACCAGCCTGCAGACAAACTTCGCCTCAAGCCATCCCTCCTCCTATTATGCCGAGATGTACAGGCGTGATGGCCTGACCGGTGGCCATGTCATCATGCTGGGCCCTGGCAATGTCGGGGCTGCCACAGAGGCCTTGACCGCCTATCCCGGCGGGTTGCAGATCGGTGGCGGCATCACCACTGAAAACAGCGCCTCTTGGCTTAATAAGGGGGCAAGTGCCGTTATTGTCACCTCCTATGTCTTTAAGGACGGCCTGGTCCATGAAGACCGCCTGCTTGGCCTGGCCCGGGAGGTGGGCAAGGAGCATCTTGTCCTTGATCTTTCCTGCCGGAAAAAGGGGGATGATTATTATATTGTCACCGACCGGTGGCAGAACTTCACCGAGGTCGTGGTCAACAGGGAGTCCCTGGACTACTTCAGCACCTTTTGTGGCGAATTTTTGATCCATGCCGTGGATGTAGAGGGTAAATGCGCCGGTATTGAGGCAGAGCTTGCCAAAAAGCTGGGGACCTGGACATCTCTGCCCACCACCTATGCCGGCGGGGTGAAAAACCTGGCCGACATGGAGCAGATCCTCATCCTGGGCCAGGGAAAGCTTGATGCCACGGTGGGCAGCGCCCTGGATATCTTCGGGGGCTCCACCATGACCTATGATGAGGCAGTGGCCTTTCATAAAAAGCATAGTTTGCAGTCGGCAGTGGTCAGCCGGCAGTAACTGCAAACTATGCTTTAACCACTTGAGATTATTGAGACTGTCTGCCAACTGCACACTGAGAGCTGTAAACTTTTTTCATGAAATGGTATCTGCTTCTCATCTTTGGTATCTGCTGCATCTCCACCTCAGCCATCCTTATTACCCTGGCAGAGGTGCCGCCCACCCAGGCCGCCTTTTACCGTAATTTCTTTGCGGCCCTGATCTGGCTCATCCCCTACGGCTTTACCCGG
>JAUVQZ010000135.1 GCA_030597865.1 Pseudomonadota bacterium
CCCTCCATCGAAACCCTGGTCCACGCCTTTCTGCCCCACACCTTTATCGACCATACCCATGCCGATGCCATTGTCACCCTGACCAACCAGACCAATGCCGAAGAGCTGCTCAGAAGCGCCCTGGGTGATAAGGTGGCCATCCTGCCCTTTATTATGCCCGGTTTCCCCCTGGCCAAGGCTGTGATGGATCTCCATGGGGCCCAGCCTGATATGGAATGCCTCATTCTGCGCAACCACGGCATTTTTACCTTTGCCGACAATGCACGGACATCCTATGAGCGCATGATCAGCTATGTGACCCGGGCGGAAAATTTCATCGCTGAAAAAATCACCGCAAATCCCCTGCCCAGTTGTATTACTGAGGAATGTCCGGATACGGACATCATCCTGCCGCTGCTGCGCGGGGCCCTCAGTTTCAGCGAGCCCAGCGGCTTCCAGCGCTGTCTCCACCTCCATATCCGCACCAACCAGGAAATCCTCACCGCCGTCAACCGCACCAACAGCATCGAACTTTATGGCGGTGGTGTCCTGACCCCTGACCATGTCATCCGCACCAAGAACTACCCCCTCTTTCTTGACTTCAGCGATCTCCTGACCCCAGAGGAGATGGCCAGCCATATCAAGGGGGCTGTCTCCGCCTATGTCACGGCCTACCAGGCCTATTTCACCAAACAGCTTGAGGATAAAGGGGTGGAGCGCACCCAGCTCGACCCCATGCCGCGGGTTATCCTTGTTAAGGGGCTTGGCATTATCACGGCGGCCAAGACAATCAAGGATGCCAAGATATGCGCCGACATCTGTGAACACACCCTGGGGGCGAAAACCGCCAGCGCCAGTGTGGGCAGCTATCAGGAGCTTGACCAGGCCTCTATTTTCGACATGGAGTACTGGAGCCTGGAGCAGGTCAAGCTGGCCAAAAACAGACCCCAGGCCCTGGAGGGCCAGATAGCCCTGGTCACCGGTGGCGGCGGCGCCATTGCCGTGGGCATCAGCCGCAAGCTTCTTGAGGCCGGGGCCCGGGTCTTTCTCTCCGACATTGATGAAGAACGGTTGCAAATCGTCCACAACAGCCTGGCGGCCCAGTTTGGCGCCATGGTTCGCCCCCTTACCATGGACGTTGCTGATCCCGCTTCAGTGGCCCGGGGCTATGGCAAGATCCTGCTTGAGGCAGGCGGCCTTGACATCCTGGTTGCCAATGCCGGTATCGCCCATGTCGCCACCCTGGAGAAGCTCGACTCCGCAACCTTTCAGAAGGTGCTTGATGTCAACCTCTGCGGCGTCTTTGAGGTGATCAAGGCGGCCATCCCCATCTTCCGCCACCAGGGCACAGGCGGCAATATTATTATTAACAGTTCCAAAAATGTCTTTGCCCCGGGCGCCTCCTTTGGGGCCTACTCCGCCTCCAAGGCCGGGGCCCACCAGATTGGCAAGATTGCCGCCCTTGAGCTTGCCGAACTTGGCGTCCGGGTCAATATGATTAATGCCGATGCCATCTTTGATGATGGCCAGGTCTCCTCAGGACTATGGGATGTGGTGGGCCCGGATCGCATGAAATCGCGGCACCTTGATCCCCAGGGACTTAAGGATTATTATCGCCAGCGTAATTTATTAAAGACAGAGATCTTGGCCGATCATGTGGGTAATGGCGTGGTCTTTTTTGCCAGCAACCAGACCCCCACCACCGGCGCTACCCTCCCCATTGACGGCGGCATCATGGCTGCCTTTCCCAGGTAAGAGGAAGATAGAAAGGTAAAGAAATACAGAAGAAGAGAGGAAGGCGGCCCGGAGGAAATAGGCGAAGATTTCGTGTGCCACCCCCTTCTTTAATCCTTTTGCCCCAAACCCAAGATTATGCATGGGCCAGTCAAATGGCCGCCCCCTACCCCAGGTAAAACAATATGGCAGAGATACGATCCACCTTAGAAATGGTCCTAGAACGGGCCGCCCGCCTTGAGGCCGAAGCCGGTGACAGCCTGGCCACAGAAGAAAAGAGTCAGGAGGGCATGCGCCTGGCGGCCCAGTACATGCGGGGCGAAGAGATAGATCTGGCACTGCTGCTGGCCAAACCTGAGGGAGAGCGCAGGCTGCTGGTTCAGGGCGCCCTCGCCACCCTTCTGCGCAATATCACCCTACCCAGGGAGGGGGATGACCAGGCCGGGGCCGACCGGGCCATGCAGGGCATGCTGCAAGTGGGCCAGGACCCTCAGTTACAGGCTGTTGTTGAGGAGATGAAAAAGATATTAGGCCAGTTTCTCCAGCATAAGGAACAGCTCCGTGGCCAGATTGAGGAGCAGTTTGCCCAACAGATGGCAACAACGGAACACTCCATGGGCCAGCAAACCGGCGGCCAGGTCAAGCGTGAACCTGACCAGCATCCCCAATTTGCCGAGGAATGGCAGAAGGTCATGGTGCAGCTCAATGAAAAATACGGCAATGCCCTGGATCAACACAAGACCTATACCCAACAGTTAGTGGCTGGCTGATGGCCCTCTTGACCCTGGAGGCTGGGCAAATCCCCTGTCATTGGCCCGCCATAGAGGATACCCTTGCCGGCTGGCTCCCGGACCTTGAGATTATCTCACGGACAGAGGCCAAACGGACCTACCAGCTCAACCTTGCTGACCATGGCCAGCCCATACCCCTGCTCAAGAAACTCCAGGCCCTCCTTGGCCATGAAGATGTCCATTTCTTTGTCGACCTGAGACCATGACCATAGCCGCCCTAGCCACCCTGAAAACACGCCTGCAACGCCGCAAGCTCGACGCCATCCTGATCAGCCAGCCCCATAACCGGCGCTTCTTAAGCGGTTTCAGCCCCCTTGATCACGGCATTGAAGAGTCTTCCGGGGTTCTTCTCATCCCCCGCAAGGGCCGCCCCCTGCTTCTCACCGATTCCCGCTTTGAACTTGCGGCCCGCCAGGAGGCCCCAGACTTTGAGGTCCTTCTCTATCGGAAAGGGTTGCTGGCCCTTCTCAAGGAACTCTTTACCACCCTTAAGATCAAAAAATGCGGGTTTGAAGGCCATTACACCCTGCACTCCAGCGCTGAGAAGCTCCTGAAGATGGCAACAGGGCTTGGCGTTGAGCTGCTTCCTGTCACCAACCTTGTTGAAAAGATACGCCTCTGCAAGGACCAAGTAGAGCTGGCAAAGATTGAACGGGCGGTGCTGTTAAACGAAGAGATCTTTCAGGAGGTGTATGGCCAGCTGCGACCGGGCATGACCGAAATCGAGGTGGCGCTGCAGATTGAAAACACCATGCGCATGAGAGGTGCCGAACGGCCCAGCTTTGAGACCATTGTCGCGGCCGGCCCCAACGGCGCCCTGCCCCATGCCGTCCCCTCCTCCAGGACCATTAAAGAGGGGGAGCCCATTGTTATTGACATGGGCCTTATTCTTGAGGGCTATTGCTCTGACATGACCCGCACCGTGGCCCGTGGCACCCCTGCCCCCAAAACAAGGGAGATCATCCGACTGGTCCGCCAGGCCCAGCTGGCTGGCATGGCGGCGCTCCAGGCCGGGGTTACCGGCAAACAGGTGGACGCTCAGGCGCGCGCTGTGATCAAAGGGGCAGGCTATGGTGACAAATTCGGCCACGGCCTGGGCCACGGCGTTGGCCTGGCCGTCCATGAGGCCCCTGGATTAAGCCCCCGTTATACCAAGAAACTCCAGGCCGGCATGGTGGTGACGGTGGAGCCCGGTATTTACATAGAGGGCTGGGGCGGGGTGCGCCTGGAAAATATGGTGGTGGTGGAAGAGGGGGGCTGCCGCCTGTTAAACCGCGACACCACCTTTCTTGATCTTTAGAGGTACGCCATGAAAGAAACCCTCTTTTCCCTGGAGATGAAGGTTCGCGACTATGAGTGCGATATGCAGGGCCGGGTCAATAATGCTGTGTACCTGAACTACCTGGAGCATGCCCGCCATGAATTCCTGCTCTCACGCCAGATCAGCTTCGCTGACCTGGCCCGACGGGGCATCAACCTGGTGGTCACCAGGGCTGAGCTTGACTACAAGCTGCCCCTGACCAGCGGCGAGACCTTCATGGTCAATCTCGACCTGGAACGGATCTCGCCCCTGCGTTTTGCCTTTAGCCAGGAGATCAGGCGCACCAGCGATCAGAAATTGGTCCTGGTGGCCAAAATCATTGCCACGGGCGTTAATGACCGGGGCCGACCTGAGCTGCCGCCTGAGGTGACCGCTCTCCTAGCCACCTAATTTCCTGGCAAATCCCCCTGCAGGGGACATTTCTCACAGCGGGGATTTTTCTTCTTGCAGAACTCCTTACCCAGACAGACAAGAAGGGCGTGATATTCGTTGTAGAGACCCTCCTCAGCCGACAGGGCTGCCATGAACAGCTCCTGCATCTCCCCATAGCTGGTCTCCTCAGCCACCAACCCGTGCCTGCTCAGGAAACGATAGGTATAGGCATCCACCACAAAGATTGGTTTTGCAGCAGCATAGAGGAGGATGGAGTCGGCCGTTTCAGGACCGACCCCCTTTACTGACAGCAGTTTTTCCCGCACATAGCTGAGATCCTGGCTGAAGAAATCATCCAGGCTGCCCGTATCCGCCACCCCCTCTTCAAGAACGGCAAGGAGATTTCTGAGGCGCTGGGCCTTGAGATTATAATATCCGCAGGGCCGGATCATTGCGGCCAACTGATCAGCCGGCAGGGCCAGGAGGGCCTCCAGGGAAAGGACATTCCCCTGTCTCAGGTTGTCAATGGCCCTGCTGACATTGCCCCAGTTGGTGTTCTGGGTCAAAACAGCGCCCACCAGGATTTCCAGGGGGGTGTCGCCGGGCCACCAGTGCTGTGGCCCGAAATGGTCATAGAGACTCTGGTAGATGGCCTGGAGGCGATGCATGGCCGCTAATCACTGCGGATAAAGAGCATATAGATCACCACCATGATGGCGCCCAGGCCAACACCGGCCACGGGCAAGACCTTGCCAAGCTGCAGGTTGCCGTCAACCACCAGACCATGGGCATAGGGCGTACCGGTAAAGACCCAAAGACCGATGCCCAGGGCCAGAAAGACAATGGCATTGATATTCTGCTTATATATCCACCAGCCCACCTGGGTAATGAGGGGAACCAGCACCCAGGGGTTGCTGAAGGCCCCCCGGACATCGACATTTTTCAACTGCGCTGGGATATTGGTGTTCACCCAGAACTCAGAGATAGCGCTCAGCATATCACCCATATGACCTCCTTGAGTCACTCCTTATTGACAGCCCCTCTGTAATGATTCATTACCTTAGCCAAGACGCTCGGCATTTATTCGGGGTGGAGAGGCTGTAGCTGGTTAAACTGAAGGTGCCCCGCAGGAAATACCCTTGGGGTGCTGTTAGGGACAGCAAACCCTCAGTAATCGTTGTTGAAACAACCTAACAGCCTTCAGCCTAAACAGCTAACCAACCTGAATAGTTACCGCCCCTCTTCGCAAAAAAGAAGCTCTCTATTTTTCCGTGGGACAGCGCCCCGGCTTGGTGGCCTTTTTGTAGACCTTGATGGCGCAATAGTCACCGCACATGGCGCAGGCATCACCCTTATAGTTGTTGCCCAATTCCCGATAATGACGGGCCTTGTCCGGATCCAGGGAGAGCTCGATCTGCCCCTTCCAGTCAAGGTTGTTACGGCATTTGGCCATGGCGATATCACGCTCAATGGCGCCGGGCACGCCCTTGACGATATCTGCGGCATGGGCGGCAATACGGGAGGCAATAACACCCTCCCGCACGTCATCGGCACTGGGCAGCTTCAGATGCTCGGCCGGGGTGACATAGCAGAGATAGTCGGCGCCGGCCGAGGCGGCAATGGCACCACCAATGGCGCCGGTGATATGATCATACCCAGGGGCAATATCCGTAACCAGCGGCCCCAGAACATAGAAGGGTGCGCCATGGCAGAGACGTTTCTGGAGGAGGATATTGGCGGTGATCTGGTCCAGGGGCATATGGCCCGGCCCCTCGACAATGACCTGGACCCCGGCGTCCCAGGCCCGCTGGGTGAGCTCGCCAAGATGAATCAGCTCCTGGACCTGACCGCGATCCGTGGCATCAACCAGACAGCCGGGACGCAGGCCATCACCAAGGCTGATTGTCACCTCATGCTCTTTCAAGATGGCAAGAATATCGTCGTAATATTCATAAAAAGGATTTTCCTTCTTATTATGGCTCATCCATTCAATGGTAAAGGAACCGCCGCGGCTGACCACGCCCATCAGGCGTTCATGGTTCTTGACCCGGAGCAGGGAATCACGGGTCAGACCGCTATGGATGGTCATGAAATCAACGCCATCCCTGGCCTGCTCCTCAATGGTGGCCAGCATCTCAGCCACCGTCACCTCACCAATGGCCTTTTTCTGCCTTTCGACCACATCGGCAACGGTCTGATAGACAGGTACGGTGCCCAGGGGAATGGGGCATTCCTTCAGGATGCCGCGCCGCACATCATTAATATTTTCCCCCATGCTGAGATCCATCACCGTGTCAGCCCCGGCCCGTAAGCAGACGCAGAGTTTCTCCAGCTCCTGCTTGGCCCCAGGCATGTCCCGTGAGGCGCCGATATTGGCGTTTACCTTGGTGGACAGGCCCTTACCCACGGCCATGATTTTATCAAAAGCATGGTTGTTGTTTTTGGGGATGGCAATGGTGCCGTCGGCAACACCGGCCATGAGAAACTCGGGGGTAACCCCTTCATGCTGGGCGCAGGATTCAAAAAGTGGGGTGATGGTGCCGTTCAGCGCATCTTCACGAATACTCATCTATAATTCTCCATGTGGATATACAAAAAAAATAAAACCCTCTGCCACAAGGCCTGTGCAGGCAGCGATTAAAGGGGTTTTCTAACTTTACGAGGTAAAACGTGGAAAACATACCAGTGGCAATATCCAACTGTCAATGCAAAAGCCTGGGCCCTGCTTATCCGATACAGCTTCGTGTTTTTACAGCTTTGAGGAATGGGGCCTAATAACTATAAACCCGGCAAGGGGGAGGGAAGGGCGTCCGGCAAAAAGAAGGTTATTCGCCAAGAAGGGAATTGATATAGGAATTGAGCTCCTGAAGGTTAAACGGCTTGCAGACATGACCATTAAAGCCAAAATCCTCAGAATGCTCCATGGCCGGGGCAGCGGAATCGCCACTGGCGGCAATAATAACGGCATCCGGATAGGAGTTGCCGATCAGGGCGGCTGCCTCCTCTCCCCCCATACCACCTTGGACCGTCAGATCCATAATGACAACATCAAAGGAGGCGTTATCCTGAGCCGCCTGGGAATAGGCGGTAACCGCATCTTCGCCACACACCGTCGAATAGACGTCAAACCCCATAAATCGTAACGATTCCTCCAGGAGGATACGAATGGTGGCCTCATCATCCATGATCAGTATGCGTTTTTTGGGATTCTCCTCTGACATCGACAACACGCTCTCCTAACAAGTTCTTAAACACCACCCGGAACGGCAGCCTAAATTATCAGGGCAATCAAATAAAAAGTCAACACCCCCTCCCATAATTTCCTGCTTGACAGCCCTTGATTCATGCTTAATTTTTGTGACGTTTTATCGGCCAAACCCACTTAAATCAGATAAAAGATATTATAAGGGAAGTATTCATGACAGATGTAAAAAGTGAGACCAAAGAGTTCCAGGCTGAAGTCAAACAGCTCCTTGATATTGTTATCCACTCCCTCTATACCGAACGTGACATCTTTCTCCGTGAGCTGGTATCCAACTCCGCCGATGCCCTGGAGAAGTTCCGCCACCAGCAGCTTTTCGAAGACGAGGTCTTTGACAGGGACGCCCCCCTGGAAATCACCATCGGTTTTGATGAAAAAGAGCATACCCTGACCATTACCGATTCCGGCATCGGCATGACCCAGGAGGAGCTTGAAAAGAACCTGGGCACCATTGCCCACTCCGGCTCCAAAAATTTCTTTTCAGAGCTTGCCGAGGCCGCCAAAAAGGATGTTAACCTCATTGGCCAGTTCGGGGTTGGATTTTATGCCGCCTTTATGGTGGCCAGCAAG
>JAUVQZ010000128.1 GCA_030597865.1 Pseudomonadota bacterium
GTGGGCAGTAATAGACAAAGCAAAACAGGCCGATGCCCGTAAACATAAATAGTAACCGCTTCCAGTCGAATGGCTCCTCTTTGCTTGGTAAACTCATGGTGTCAGCTGTTGTTTCTGTCATTATTGTAACCTTCTATCTCCAAAAGATAATTAATGGCCCTGTTGTTGCCGGGTAAGGGATGTAACCCAATTACAGGCCAGTTTTTTTTATATGCTATAAGGCGCACTGGCGCGTTATTTCCGTGAAAAGTTCTTCCAGGCGGATAACGCCGATGATTTTGTCGTTGTCAACCACGGGCAGTGGTGTGTTGTCGTTGCTGAGCATGAGGGCTAACCCCTTTAAGAGAGGGGTGTCTGCCTTGATGAAGAGCGGTATTTTGCCCATGAATTCGCCGATCTTCTTTTGGCTCAGCTGTTTGCAATCAGCAAAGAGTGAATCCTCCATGAGGATCGCCAGGTTTGGGAACTCAGAGCCCTTGCCTTCAAATTTTTCCACCTTGGTGGCCTCAACCAGGCGGGGTGCCAGGCCATGGAAAAGATCTTTGAGGGTAACTCGGCCCACTAACTGATTCTGGTCATTAACCACAAGCAGGCAGGAGTAGCGCATACGATCATTTTCACCAACGGTGAAGGAGCGGATCTGGGTTATCGCATCTTGGAGTGTTTGATTCTCGTTAAGATGGGGGTAACGATCAAGGGGGATGGTAAAGTCTCTTACTAGTGGAGAATTTTCAGCCACAACGAGCCTCCTGTTCTATTATTGGTGTTGTCTCTGGTTAACGGCTGCCGCTGTATGGCCGGCAGCTATTTTCAGATGGGCAGTTCTGGGCGCATGTATCCTGTGGCACCTATTTATTTTGTAAATAAGGTGTGACCCTGGGGGAACCGCTTTCCTGTGGAAATGCCTCTGGGGTGTTGGCCCTGGTTACCAGGCCTTGTGCTTCATGATGTCTTTGAGTTCATCACTGCTTTTTTTCTCCAGAACCACCATTCTCTTATGCTTGGCCTTTTTGATTTTTTCCATGAGGGCGTTGAGGTCCACTGGTTTTTCCAAAAGGTCTTCAGCACCAAGCTTCATGGCCTCTATACTGTCCTGGACAGTGGCATGGCCGGTGAGCATGATGATTTCGAGATCAGGTCTCTTCTCTTTGATCTGGCGGAGGGTCTCAATGCCGTCAATGCCGGGCATGGCAAGGTCAACAATGATCGCGTCAAAATTTTCATCGCCAACCTTGGCCACGGCGTCCTCGCCACTGTTAACGGCGTTGACTTTCATTCCTCTGGTTTCCAGGCGTTCGGAAAGAAGGTTGCAAAACTCCTCCTCGTCGTCCACCAGGAGAACCTTGGCATCTAATTCTTTACTCATTTTCTACTCCTGTTTTTAAATTGCGAAAATTATGCATGCTGCATAGGCTCTGGGCTATTAACTAGTGTCTGTTCATAAAATGGTCTCTTGGTTTGATCCCTGCGTCATGCTCAAAAAAAATTCGGAGTCTACGCCTAGCTGATCTCGAACAAAATCCCATTTATGGACAGACACTAACTATTGATTGGAGCAGCAGCTTTCTTGTGTGCGTCATATATTGTCGAAGATAACTCTTCGATATCGACAGGCTTCTGGAGGTAGGCAAAGGCGCCGAGCTCCATACACATCTCACGATCCTTCTCCGTGCCATGGCCGGTGAGGATTATTATTTCTATATTTGACTTGCTCTCCTTGGTCTTGCGGAGCACCTCCATGCCATCTATGCCTGGCATTTTCAGGTCGAGAACCATTACGTCTGGTCTGTTGTCCTCGCTGGCAATAAGGTCGAGGGCGTGTTGACCGTCATTGACGGCATAGGTGCCAACATCCCTGTTGATCAGCCTCTCTGAAATTGTTGAGGTCAGATCCTTTTCATCATCAACAAGAAGGACCTTTGAGGGCAGTTCAAATTTTTGCTTGCGATAGATAGAGGTCTTGTAGTCCTTGCCCTTGACAACCTCCACCCCCTCGACACCATCCTCGCCAATGACAGTTGAGCTTAGGTCGCTGGCCAGGTTGTCAAAGCGGAGAACACTTTTGTTGACGGTGAGGATGACATTGCCGTTTTGGGCATACACCTCAACGTTATGGCCTTTGTTGATCAGGGCCAGTTCCACCTGGGCAACCAATGCCATGTCTTTGGCTGCCTGGATGGATGACTCTGATTTTTTGACATTTTCTTTTTGTCTGCTGGTTAAAATCAGTTGGATCGCCTCTTTGGCTGGTGTTGTGGCCACCGGTATGACGATGTCGTAGAGGCTGGGGTCCCAGGCCTCCTTCTTAAAGAGGAGGTCTGTGAGCCTGAAGGCGGCGATGTCATTTTTCTTAATCTCTTTTTGGACATCATTTTTGGATAGGCCGGAAGCCACCCCGTTGTCAATACGGTTGGCCTTGGTGTCAAAGAGTAATACCTTCAGGACATGGGTGATGTCCGATGATATGAGGTGGGTAATATGACCAGTAAAGAGATAGCGATTATTCCCTTTGAGCATGGCAGCGAGGGTGGTCTTGAGTAAGCTGCTGCAACGCTCTTGCGCCAGGGTGAATTCGTTAAAGACTGATTTCTTGCCAGAGAGGGCATCCTCGAGTTTCTGGGGGTCCATGTCCTGATCAGCGGCTGTTTTCAGGATAACTTCTTGATCCGTAACCACTTGACAGCCTGACAGTGTAGACAGCTCGTCAATAATGGCACTGCTGTTTGTAAATGAGCTGGGTAAGATGGCTATTGATGGCATATTGTAAACTCCCAAAGTAGGAAAATATTTATACTACCTTCCGTGCGTAACCTGCTGCTTGAGTATGCAGGTTGCGTGCCAGTTCTAAGAAAAACCCCTCCTTGCCAGTGTGGCATTGGCTTTGGGCCCGGATGGGCCGTTCTTTTGGCCGGTGGCGCACCGGAACATATTGAAACAAGATGGAACGTAGTTGTTGTATCTTCTTGTTTTTCTACCACAAAAATACAGGTGGCGCCAGTGAAACGTTATGTTCTAAATTGTTTCACTTGCTGTTGGTCGGCTGATTGTCCGCTGCCCTTGAGCGGATCAATGCCCTTGGTTTTGGGTATGCTGGCAGGGTGACCGTCTCCCCCGGTGTCACCGGATTCTCCAGGGGGCGGCGGAGGATGGGCTGGCCGGCCAGATCAGGCCCTCTGTGGGGCGAAGCAACCGTGTCTGCCAATATTCCCTGGCCCCATCTGCTGGAAAATAGAAATAAATTGTACCTAGGACATTATTTGTCCTACCTTCTGGGTTATCCTGGCTGAAATTGTCCAGGTTCTGTAACTTGGAGGGTGTCCATTTTGGTGGCCTATGGAAAAGTGTAAAGAATTTGAGAAATAAAGAGAAGGGTATCTTGGCTAATTAGATTTTTTTGTTCAAGGACAGGGGCAGGGAGGTGAATGGGCGCCCCACGGCTGCTCGAACTCCAGGCCTATCCCTTGGCGGGCGCCTTCTTCTCAGCTTCTTATTTCTCGACTTCTTGCCATGCAAATTTCAGCCAGGGCCACTGGAGTGCATACCCCACTTTAACCTTAAGGAGGGGATCATGTTTAGAAACATCACGGTTTATCTTGACAGTCAGCAGCAGGGATTTCACGACAGTATCCGCTGCGGCTTCATCGTGGCAGAGGATGAGAGGGGCGAGGAGACCTTTCACAACGATTTACTCGACAGCTCCGAATATCACGGTGTCCAGGAGTTGATCGATGATATAGCCGGCATCTTCAAGATTCAGCGCTGCAGGGTATTGGTGGCGGCCTGACAGGGGGAGCTCCCCTGATTTCTGACACTGATCGTAATGTGGAAGCCCGTGGCCCTGGAGGTAGAGAGGCCAGCCTCTCTCAGCTGGAGAATGTTTTTTTGTTTTGCAGGATGATGGCTATCTCCAGGGCTTCCCTGTACTGAAAATTGTCAACGTGATGGGAAAGCCTCTCTCGATGCTCATCATGGGCGGATGCCGGGATTATTTTTTTGATTTTGGCCAACGTCTCCATGGCCTTATAGTTGTTCTTGGTGAGTTGGCTGATGAGTTCGCCCACAAGGGTGACCACTTCGCCATGGTCTTTGTCCTTCTCCGGGTGGCTCTCATCTACGGCGCTAGCCTGGGAGAGGATCTTTTGAATGGCTCTTAGCATCTCCAGCAGGGCCTCTTTGGCAAATGGTGATGCGTCCCGTCCTGCCCTACTGGCAGGCATCTGGGCGGCCCTTTTATGTCACTCTCTCCTTTGACAGAGGGCAGGTCGTGCCATATACTGACAGGAGAGGGGGTGGCGATGAAACCAACCTATGAAGAGTTAGAGCAAAGGATCAGGGCGTTGGAGGAGACTCGTGACCAGGGGCAGCATCTGGAGGAGAGTGGCCGGCGCCAGGAGTCTCTGGTCCAGAAATACTTTGATGTCACCAGCGCCATCATCGTGGCCCTTGACAGGGAGCAGAGGGTCAGCTTCATAAACAGGAGGGGCTGTGAGCTTCTGGGCTATGCGGAGGAGGAGGTCCTCGGCAAAAACTGGTTTGACCATTTCCTGCCGGCCAGGCTGCGCCAGGAGGTGCAGGAGGTGGCCGAGGCCCTCTTTGCCGGCAATGCCGAATCTGTCTCCTATTTTGAGAACCATGTCCTGTGCCGGGATGGCTCAGAGCGCTTGATCGCCTGGCATAACACCTATCTCCGCAAGGAGGGCCGGATCGTTGAAATCATCTCCTCTGGTGAGGATATCACGGAGAAGAAGCAGATCCGGCTGGAGCTCCAGGAGGCGTACAATATCATTAATAGGAGTTCCTCTGTGGCCTTCCTCTGGGAAAATTCAGAGGGCTGGCCTGTGAAGTTCGTCTCGGAGAATGTCGAACAGCTTACCGGCTATTCAGCGGCGGACTTTACCTCTGGGGTCATCTCCTATGCCGAGATCGTTGATTCTGATGATCTTGGCCGCATTGGCCATGAGGTTGAACAGGCCGGCAACGACCTCCAACACGATGACTTTGAGCATGAGCCCTATCGCATCATCACCAAGGATAAGGAGCTGAAATGGGTCACTGACAGCACCCACATCAAGAGGGATGGCCAGGGCAGGCCGACCTACTTTCAAGGCATTGTCACGGATATGACCGTCAGCAAGGAACTGGAGCAGGAGAGGCTGGCCGTGATCCGTGAGCTGGAGCAGGTTCAGCGCTATAAGAGCCTCAATGTCATGGCTGGGGCCGTGGCCCATCACTTCAACAATATGATGATGGTGGTGATGGGCAACCTGGAGCTCCTGCAGCGTGACCTGCCCGATGGCTCCCAGGCCAGCGAGATGGCGGCCGCTGCCCAGGAGTCAGCGGCCAGGGCCTCCCAGATCTCCCGCTCCATGCTCACCTATGTCGGTCAGCACCATCCCAAAAAAGAGGCGGGAGATCTCAGCGCCCTGATCCTGGGGCTCAAGGGCCTCCTGCGCAGCAATGTCGCTGCCCATATCGATATCCAGCTCCACCTTGCCGGCAAACCCGTGGTCTGTGAGATGGATAGCGGCCAGATAAAACAGGTAATTCTCGGCCTGGTCCTTAACGCCGGCGAGGCCATTGGAGAGGGCCCGGGCCAGATTGCCATCACCACCGGTTACTCCCAGGAGGAGATGAACTCCCTGCCCGCCCCCTTCCTCAACGGTGACCTGACCCCGGGTCAATACGCCTTTTGCGAGATTAGCGATACCGGCTGCGGCATGGACCAGGATACGGTTGCCCGCATGTTTGAACCCTTCTTTACCTCAAAGTTCATGGGCCGGGGCTTAGGGTTGGCCGTGGTGGTTGGCATTGTCAAATCCCATGGCGGGGCATTGCTGGTGACGAGTGCCCCTGGGGGTGGCACCAAGATACGACTGGTGCTACCGGCCCATGACGCCTCCCCACCTGCGGAGCAGGCTGACAGCGTCTCTGCGGCGGAGGGGGAACTGCCATCCTTTGCCGGCCTTGTCCTGCTGGCCGATGATGACAAGATGGTGCGCCAGGTGGGAATCCAGATGCTTGAACTGCTCGGCTTTGAGGTGGTTGTTGCCCGGGATGGCCAGGAGGCGGTTGAACTCTATAGGGATCACCAGGAGCGTCTTGTCCTGGTGATCCTCAATGTCTCCATGCCCAAGAGGGATGGTATTGCTGCCCTCCAGGACATCAAGGCCATGAACCCTGAGGCCAGGGTGATCTTTGCCAGCGGCTTCACCAGGGAACATATTCCCCTCAGGGAGCAGGATAAGGCTCCAGAGGGTTTTATCCAGAAGCCCTATCAGTTGCAGAACCTGGCCCAAGCTATCAAGGAGGTTCTGGTCTAGTACAGTATAAATTTTAAATCTTTGCATAGGTGTTTAGCGGTTTAGGCTATTAGGGGGGGCATGGCCCCCTAATAGCCTAAACCGCTAACAACCTGAAGAGTGCATGTTGTTCACGTAACCAAGGCCTGATATTGACACAGGTACGAAGATTAAAGGTTTACCTTGCACTAGGGCCTTGACCGTCTGCCACTGGTCGACTTTTTTTGACAAACAGGAGAAAGGTATGGCCCCGCGAATTTTGCTTGTTGACGATGAGCCCAATGTCATTAAGGCCATTAGCAGGGCTCTCCAGGATGAGCCGTGTGAGATTTTGACGGCTAAGTCGGGAAGGGAAGCCCTGAAGCTTATGCTGACAACAGCCATCGATATTATTGTGACTGATGAAAGGATGCCGGGCATGTCTGGTGTGGAGCTGCTGGGCGCGGTGAGTCGAATATATCCTGAGACAACCCGTATTATCCTCACCGGCCATGCCAACACCAACTTGGTTTTTCAGGCGATCAATGACGGCAAGATTTATCGCTTTCTCACCAAACCCTGGGACGATGAGGAGCTTGTCGGTATTATCCGTCATGCCCTGGGAGATAAGAGGCACAACAAGGGTGAGTCGTTGCTGCAGAAGAGCAAGGTGACTCCGGAGAATATGCGTGGTGGCCAGGTGGGTGGATGAGCCAGCAGAAATTTGATAGGGCGGCGGCAACCTGGGACGAAAAGCCGAGACGCCTTGAGCTTGCTGCAGCTCTTGTCGCTGCCATGAAAGAGGCCCTTTCCCTCTCCGGGGAAATGGAGGCCCTGGAGATCGGTTGCGGCACCGGCCTGCTCACCTGTGATTTGGCCGGCCTCCTTAAGAGGATTGTGGCCACAGATACCTCAAGGGGCATGCTTACCGTCCTTGGCGATAAAATCACCGCCCTTGGCCTTGCTAATGTGGAGGTGCAGCGTCTTGATCTGGCCTGCGACAAGGGGGTGGATCTTGGCCGTTTCGACCTGATCTACAGCGCCATGACCCTCCACCACATCAAGGAGACCAGGGCATTGCTCACCGCCTGTTTCACCCATCTCAAACCTGGGGGTATGCTGGCCCTGGCTGATCTGGAAGAGGAGGATGGCTCCTTTCATGATGATATGACCGGCGTCTCCCATTGCGGTTTTGATCTCAAGGAACTTGCTGATCTAGCCGTTGCCATCGGCTTTGCCGATGTCCAGTTCAGCACGGCCCATCGCATCTGCAAGGAAAAGTCGAACGGGAAGATGAGCGAATATCCTGTCTTTCTGATGACGGCCATGGGGCCTGGCTTAAACACTTGCCCCCCCCCTGTTGCGACTTCTGTTTGTGAAGGGCATAAAAAAAGGTTCATCATCGAAGTCCGGGAAGACTCTTTGTTAAGTTAAAACACAAAGGCACAAAGACACAGAGGGATTGCAAAAAGAAAGCCCCTGTGTCTTTGTGCCTCTGTGTTTGGCAAGATGGTTAGTCGCCGAGTTTGAAGGCTGATATCCTCCCCCTCCCAACCATTTCTTCCGTGGTTTCCGTGGCAAAAACAAAGTTATTCCCGTAAATCGACGAAGAACCTTTTTTTTTAACAGCTCTCTATCTGGGCCCGGAACCAGGCAATCTGGTTATCCCGGGCCTTTTTCATGTCCAGGAAATAGATGTCAGGTGGGAAGAGCAGTTCAGCGGTGCCCGAATCAAAGATGCGCTTCACCTCATATTCATCATGGGCCACATCCCGTTTGTACATATAGTCGAGATAGCTCTCGTTGGTGTGGACAATGAACTCCACCCGCATCCCCCCCATCCTGGCGAAGAATTTAAACATCCTGGAATGGTCTAATAAAAGTGGACACCCAAAATGTGCGAATTATGATTCGCCCTTAGGAGGTGTTTGCTATGAAAAAAGAAACCCAAAAGAGATTTACAACAGAGTTTAAGAAAGAGGCCGTTAAC
>JAUVQZ010000149.1 GCA_030597865.1 Pseudomonadota bacterium
CCCCGGAGGGCTTCATTCCCACCCTTTCCTATTACTGGCTGATCGGCAGATTGCAGCCGGGGCCGGTTCAGCTCACCCGGGTGAGCAGGGATGACAAGAGTGGTTATTGGGTTGAGCTCCTCTATGAAAACGGCAGAAAGGCCTTGGTGCTTTTTGATCCAGAGGCCCTGCAGATTCGCCGCCATATCGTCTTGAACGGCGAGGGTAAGCGGATCTTGAATATCCTCTATGACCAGTATGGCCCAGGGGAGTGTGATGTGCCGCGCCATATTACCGTGACCTCGCTTACCCTGGACTCCACCATGGAGATCCGTCTTGATGATCTCCTTGATAATGTGTCCCTGTCCCGCCAGGATTTTGATTATTCGCCTCCCGCCACCTTTAAAGAGGTGGTGGTGGAGTAGCTTTCGTGTGTCCCTTGTCGATTTTATAGACAGTTGAGCCTTGCCTTTGAGCCGTGCCTTGTTGTCTATATGTCAAATATCCCTTCATTTTAGCCTATTAAAGAAAAAATCGTGAATCCCGAACAGCTCCTTCCTTTGGTCCGCAAACCGAGCAGGTATGGCGGCAATGAGTTCAATGTGCCTGCCAAAAACTGGCATGATGCCTCCCTGCGCATTCTCCTGGCCTTTCCTGATATGTATGAAATCGGCATGTCCCACCAGGGCCTGCAGATTCTCTACCATATTATTAATGGCCGGCCTGACCTCCTGGCCGAACGGGTCTATGCCCCTGATACGGATCTTGAGGACCTGTTACGGCAGTCCAAGACCCCTCTATTCAGCCTGGAGTCGCGCCATCAGCCCCTGGATTTTGATGTGCTGGCCTTTACCCTGCCCTACGAGCTCTGTTACTCAAATATTCTCACCATCCTTGGTCTGGCCGCTATTCCCTTTTACAGCAAGGATCGTCACGAAGAGCATCCCCTCATCCTCGGCGGTGGGCCCGGCGCCTTTCATCCGGAGCCGGTTGCTGATTTTTTTGATGCCATATTGCTGGGCGATGGCGAAGAGGCCATTATCGAGATCAGTGATTTTCTGGTTGTCGCTAAAAAGGAGGGCCAAAGCAGGCAGCAGGTCCTGGCAGGTCTGGCTGATATCCAGGGGATCTATATACCCTCTTTTTTTGAGCCGCAATATGGGCCGGAAGGCAGTTTTAAAGGTGTGAAGGCCTTGAGGGCCGGTTATGGACGGGTGGAGCGCCGTGTCCTGGCGGAATTTGTCGATGGGCCGGCCCCTGCTCCCCTGGTTCCTTTGAATAAGATTGTCCATGACCGGCTGGGGATCGAACTTGCCAGGGGCTGTACCCGTGGTTGCCGTTTCTGCCAGGCCGGCATTATCTATAGGCCGGTGCGTGAGCGTTCCCCTGAGCAGGTGCTGCGTCTTGCCGAGGAAGGCATCAAGGCCAGCGGTTTTGAGGAGCTTGCCCTGCTTTCTCTCTCCTCCGGGGATTATTCCTGCATGGGGCCTCTCCTGGTGAAATTGATGGACACCTTTGCCCATAGGCGGGTGTCGGTATCCTTGCCCTCCATGCGGGTGGGGACCCTGACCCCGGAGATCATGGAGCAGATCAAGCGGGTGCGCAAAACCGGCTTTACCGTGGCCCCGGAGGCGGGCACGGATCGTCTCCGCCAGGTGATTAATAAGGGGATCACCGAGGAGGATCTCCTTGCCACCTGTAGCTCGGCCTTTTCCCTGGGTTGGAAATTGATCAAGTTTTACTTCATGTTCGGCCTGCCCACCGAGACCCAGGCTGATCTGGCAGCTATTCCGGAGCTTGCCTTAAAGGGGCTGCGGGCCGGCTCTGGGCCGGGGCGGGGGATTAAGGTAAGTGCCTCCACCTTTGTTCCCAAACCCCATACCCCTTTCCAGTGGGAGCCCCAACTCTCCATTGATGAGGGCTTTGAACGTATCGATTTCCTCAAGGGAAAATTGCGGGAAAATGGCTTGAAGTTGAGCTGGGGCGATCCCCGCCAGAGTTTCCTTGAGGGGGTCTTTTCCAGGGGGGACAGAAGGCTCTCTGCCCTTATTGTTGAGGCCTGGGGGCGAGGGGCCCGCTTTGACGCCTGGAATGACCATTTGCGCCTTGATACCTGGAAAGAGGCTGCTGCTGCCCTGGGCCTGGACCTGGACAGCTATCTGGGGCGCCGCGATTTTGATGAGCCCCTGCCCTGGGATCATCTCCACTGCGGGGTGGATCCTGTCTTTATCAGGCAGGAGTATGACCGGGCCCTGGAGGGTGCCTATACCCCGGATTGCCGGGTTCACGGCTGCCAGAAATGTGGGCTGTGTGATTTTGAAACGGTCTTTCCCCGGGTTCATAAGGGGGATCCTGTCTGGCCGGCAGGGCAAGGGGATGATGGGCCGCAGAAGGATGGTGATATCCATTTTCATTACCGCCTCGATTATTCCAGGCTGGATCGGTCCCGCCTGCTGTCCCATCTGGAACTTCTCCAGGTCTTTTTCCGGGCCTTTAACCGGGCCGGTCTGCCCCTCCATTACTCCAAGGGCTTTAACCCGTCGCCCAAGGTCTCCTTTAGTCCGGCCCTGCCCCTGGGTACCGAGAGCAGGGCCGAGTATCTCTTTGTTGACTTGAGCTCCGCCATTAAGCCGGAAGAGTGGCTTGACGCCATTAATGATCAGCTTCCTGAGGGCCTGCGGGTCAATGAATTGAGCCAGACCCAATCAAAAAAAATTCCGGCAAGGGTGGAAACGTGTTACACCTTTTATCTGAATACGCCTGTGGCAAATCAGCGCATTGACTCCTTTGTGGAGGTGGACGTCTTTCCGGTCGAGGTGACCAGGAAAAAGAAGGTGCGTAGTATTGACGGACGGTCACAGGTTACTGACCTGCATCTCCTTGATGAGAGTACCGTTGAACTGCGGATGATATCAGAGGTGAGTAAGGCGGGTCTCAAGCCCCTGGAGATTGTCCAGGCCGTTTTGGGTCTGTCCGCGCAGGAATTAACGCAAATTAGGGTGGTGAAGGAGTGGTTCAAAACCGCTTGATTGCCTCGTAGATTATTGAAAAACTGCCTACGCAGGATTTCCCTGTGAGGTAATTTTTCAACGGACTGCTAAGGAGTTCCTCCACCTGTATCCCTCTACAAATTATGGCAACTGATCTTCTTATAAACGCCGCCTCCTATGAGGTGCGTATCGCCCTTATCGAACATGGCAACCTCGTGGAGTTCCACGTGGAGAGACCAACGGAAAAAGGGCTGGTGGGCAACATATACCAGGGCAAGGTGGTTCGCGTCCTGCCTGGTATGCAGGCCGCCTTTGTTGATATTGGTCTCGAACGCACCGGTTTTCTCTATGTCGATGATGTCCACATCTCCACTGATGCCTTTGAGAAGAGGCTCAACAACTGTGGTGGAGCCACGGCCTGCTGCGACAGCGAACCCCCTGAGTCCCTGGCTGTCCGTACCCCAGGTAAATCCATTGAGGATCTTCTCAAGGAGGGGCAGCAAATCCTCGTTCAGATCTGCAAGGAGCCCATCGGCACCAAGGGCGCCCGGCTTACCTGTCATATAACCCTGCCCTGTCGTAACCTTGTTTTTATGCCCATGACCGATCATATCGGCATCTCCCGTAAGATGGGTGACGAGGTGTTACGCCAGCGTTTGCGCAAGGATATCGAGGAGTTACGTCCTGCGGGGACCGGCTTTATTGTCCGGACCGTGGCCGAGGCCGCCACCCGTGAGGACCTGGAGGCGGATATGGAGTTTCTCCTCCATCTCTGGAGCGAGATTCAGGATATTGCCGAAAAATCTAAGCCCATGAGTCTGGTCTATGAGGATCTTGATATCATTCTCCGGGTGGTGCGGGATCTTTTCACGCCGGATGTTGATCGCCTGGTGGTGGATAATCCCAAGACCTATCAGCGGGTTTTGAAATTTGTCCAGACCTTTGCCCCCCACATGTATAATCGGATCTTCAAATATGACCAGAATGCCCCCATCTTTGATGCCTACGGCGTTGAGATGGATATCAGCAGGGCCCTGGATAAGAAGATCTGGCTTCGTTGTGGCGGCTATATCATTATTGAGGACACCGAGGCCCTCACCGTGATTGATGTCAACACCGGCCGCTATGTGGGCAAAAATGATCTTGAGGAAACCATCTTTAAGACCAATATGCAGGCGGTCCGGGAAATTGCCTACCAGCTCAGACTCCGTAATATCGGGGGCATCATCATTGTTGACTTTATCGACATGGAGGTGGAGAACCACCGTGAAGAGGTGTTCCGGGCCCTAAGCGAGGCGGCCCTTAAGGATAAGAGCCGGGTCAATATCCTCAAGGTCTCCGAGTTCGGTCTGGTCCAGATGACCAGGAAACGCAACCGTGAAGACCTGGTCAATATGATGTGTGAGCCCTGTCCCTACTGTGGCGGTGACGGTCTGCTCAAGTCCAACCGGACGGTATGCTATGAGATATTTCGCAGGATCTCCCTGGGCGCCCAAAAAATATCCGGCCCCAGTGTCACCATTAAGGTTCATCCCAAGGTGGCGGGGATGATGCTCAAGGAGGAGGCGGTCACCATCCATCACCTCGAGGATGAGCTGCAAAAGAGCCTCACCATCATCCCCCAGAAGGATATCCACATGGAAAAATACGAGATTGTCTGGCAGAGTGATGACAGCCCTTCCCTCTCCAAGCAACAGAAGGTCAGGCTGGAGGCGCAGTAGGTGGCAAAGATCTCCACCCCATTCATTGCTCATCATATCTAAAAAAGAGGATGGGGTGGCGCCAGGGGCTTTTTCATTGTTGACAAAAAAACGAAACGTGGTATCTATCACTGTTTCCGTATCCGGGAGTCTCTTCTTGTCAAGATGGGGTACGGAATTTTAATCAGGATAACAAAACGTGGCTAAAATTGGTCACGGGGTGCTTCCTATATAAGGGAAGCTTTTTTAGTTTGGAGGAAAGCATGTACGCAATTATTCGTACCGGTGGTAAACAGTATCAGATTGCAGAGGGAGACCGTCTGCGTGTGGAAAAACTGACCGGCGAGGTTGGCGATACCGTGGAGCTCAACGAGGTTCTCATGGTTGCTGACGGAGAGGCTGTAAAGGTTGGCCAGCCTGTTGTTGAGGGTGCCAAGGTAACTGCCAAGATCGTTGAGCAGGGTAAGGGTAAGAAGGTCATTGTCTTTAAGAAGAAGCGTCGACAGGGCTACTCCTTAAAGCAGGGTCATCGTCAACTTTTCACTGCCCTTGAAATTCAGGGAATCTCTGCATAAAACAGCATTGCTGGCCTTTCAAGGGCCGGTTTGAACCATATAGAGGAAGAAAGAATGGCTCATAAAAAAGCAGGCGGTAGTTCTAAGAACGGTCGCGACAGTAACTCCCAGCGCCGGGGCGTCAAACGTTTTGGTGGTGAGAACGTCCGGGCTGGTAGTATTATTGTTCGTCAGTTAGGCACCAAGATCCATCCCGGCAACAATGTTGGCCTGGGCCGTGATTTTACCTTGTTCTCCAAGGTTGATGGCGTGGTTACCTTTGAGAAGTTCGGCCGTGGCCGGAAACGGGTAAGCGTCTATCCTGCTGCTGCCGAATAAATTTTCTTATATGTGGTCAGCGTGTGTATCACCCTCTGACCACTTCTTTTTTTTTAGCGGGCTCCTTGGAGCCCGTTCTTTTATGAAGGCGACCCACCATGTCATTTGTTGATGAAGCAAAGTTCTTTGTCAAGGCCGGTGATGGCGGTCGCGGGTGCGTGAGCTTCCGGCGGGAAAAGTTTGTCCCCAAGGGTGGCCCTGACGGCGGTGACGGCGGTCGGGGCGGCTCCGTTTATATTGAGGCCTCTTCGCGCCTCCAATCCCTCATAGATTTCAAGTTTCGTTCCCATTTCATTGCCAAAAACGGCGGTCATGGTAAGGGCAAAAAGATGCACGGCCCGGGTGGTAAGGATTGTGTTATTACCGTGCCGCCCGGCTCCATTGTCAAGGATGTTGAGACCGGCGAGGTCATTATTGATCTTGTTGAGGAAGGTCAGCGCTATCTGGCAGCCCAAGGCGGTAAAGGCGGCCGCGGCAATGTTCACTTTGCCTCGGCAACCAATAGGGCGCCTCGTATCGCCGATAAGGGCATACCGGGCGAGGAGCGCTGGCTCCGTATTGAGCTGAAGCTCATTGCTGACGTCGGTCTCATCGGTCTGCCCAATGCCGGCAAATCCACCCTGCTTTCCCGTCTGTCAGCTGCCAACCCAAAGGTGGCCCCCTATCCCTTTACCACCCTGGATCCTCAGCTCGGTGTGCTTAACTTCGACTATGGTGAATCCTGTATCATTGCCGATATCCCGGGTATTATCGAGGGAGCCCATGAAGGGGCCGGCCTTGGTCATAAGTTTCTGCGCCATATCGAACGGACCCGTATTCTTCTCCACGTCATAGATTCGACTGGTGTGGAGGATGATCCCTTTCACCAGTATCAGGTTCTGGAAAATGAACTCTCCCAGTTTAACGAGGAATTAATCGGCAGAGATCGGTTGGTCCTTCTTAATAAGACTGATATCATGAGCCCGGAAGATTTTGCTCTGGTGGCCGCTCGCTTCACGGATGCCGATATTCCCTATCTGGCCATCTCAGCTGAGACCGGTGCTGGTCTTGCTGATTTGAAAGAGTGGTTGGTAGAAAATTTATTTGAAGGTGATTAGCAACATGCCTGCCAGTATTACCGCGGATGAGGGACAAAAACTTCGTCTGGCCCATCTCAAGGATGTCAAGCGGGTGGTGGTGAAGGTCGGGAGCGCCGTTTTGACCGGCGATGTGGGGCTCCATCCTGAAACCATGGAGAGTCTGGCAGACGAGCTTACCTTCCTAAGGGAGAGTGGTCGCGAGGTAATTCTGGTGAGCTCCGGGGCCGTGGCAGTGGGGCGCCGTAAGCTCTGCATCATCCAGCCGGTGCTGTCCCTCAAGGAAAAACAGGCTGCTGCCGCTGTTGGCCAATGCGGGCTCATGCATTATTATGACGCCCTCTTTGCCAAGCGCAAGCTCCATGTCTCCCAAGTACTTCTCACCCATTCGGATCTGGCCCATCGCGGCCGTTATC
>JAUVQZ010000112.1 GCA_030597865.1 Pseudomonadota bacterium
GAAGAACCAGTCGCCAACCTCATTGGCGTTAAATTCGATGACGGTGGTGGTCATGGGGGCAACATCCATCGTGTGTTTCAGCGGCGAGTACTCCCCCTGGCCATTGACCAGCCGGAAAAAATGGCCGTGCAGATGCATGGGGTGGTGCATCATGGTGCGGTTGATCATGATAAAGCGGACAATCTCACCCGCCTTGATGCGGATGAGAGTCACTCTCAGAAAGTGTTTTGTTGTTCAGGGTCCAGACGTAGCGCTCCATATCGCCATCAAGGGTGAGGCGGATATCGCGCCTCGGTTGTTTGGGGTGGAAGGCGGTTTTGGCCAGGGCGCGCAGTTCCTTATATGGTGTGGGCGGTCGGCGCGGGTCCATGCCGTCCACAGCCAGTTCGCCGGCTGAAGAGGTGTCAGCAGCGAGGATGCCGAAATTGGTGGCAAACCGCCTGCCGCCCCGTTCAGGAATGGCTGGTTGGCCGTGGGCCATCTCCAGAGACGGCTGTTGATGGTTGCCATGGCCCTGCTGGGTCAAAGGCATCTGGTGCCGGGCCTGGTCAGCCATGCCTTGATGGCCACCCATGTCGTGGCCGGCAGGATTACGGTGGTTGCCATCTCCCATCCCTTGCATGCCATCCATGTCATCCATGCCCGCCATGCCGGGCTGGTCGAGCTCCCCCCGTTCAACCTTGGCATCCTCCATGCCCATGGAGCCTGCCGGGGTCAGGGCAAAGATATCTGCCAGCCTAAAATGGCCCATGCCCTGATAGAGGTTGGGCTTGGGGAGATTGGTGGCATACCTTTTATGGCCGCTGCCAAGCCAGACAGAGGCATAGCCGGAGCCGTCGTGGGCGGTGGCCCGCAGCTCATAGGAACCATGTTCCGGTATGGTGACCAGCACATCATAGGTCTCGGCAACGCCAATTAAAAAGCGCTTGGTGTTGACATCATTAACCCGCTGGCCGTCTGCGGCGATAATGGTCATGGGGCCGCCGGCAAACTCCAGGTGGAAATAGGTGGTTGCCGAGCCGTCAATGATCCTCAGCCGCACCGTTTCCCCCGGCTCAGCCCCTAAAAACGTTTCGGCCTCACCGTTGGCCAGAAAGCAGTCATAGGCGACATCGGCAATATCCATGGGGGGCATGCGCTGCAGCTCCCTGGTGAAATAATCGCCCAGTTTGCCGGCATGGGCCGCGCCGAAGATGCTTTGAGCGCTGCCCTTTTCAAGGGAGTACCATTCGCTGCCCCGCTTCAGGGTGCGCAATACGGCATGGGGATCCTCATCTGTCCAGTCAGAGAGAAGGACCACATGCTCTCGCTCCGCAGCCACTGTTGAGGTCTGCGGTTCTATGACAATGGAGCCATAGCCCCCGTTGTTCCTGGAGGTTGGTGTGGGAGTGGTACCAGTAGGTGCCGCTTTGACGGATGGGAAATTCGTAGGTAAAGGTGGTGTTGGCGGCAATGGGCGGAAAGCTGATGTTGGGGACGCCATCCATCTCCGGCGGCACCAGGAGACCGTGCCAGTGGATGGAGGTCTCCACATTCATCCGGTTGTGGACCTGGATCCTGGCCAGGTCGCCCTCTTTGAAGGTAAGGGTGGGGCCGGGAATGCCACCATTGATGGTCATGGCAGGAACGGCCTTGCCGGTGAAATTGACCTCTTTTTGCTCGATGGTCAGCTCGTACTCAATGGTGGCGGCCTGGGGGGAGGGGCCGGAGGAAAGGAGGCCAGCAACAAGTAAGGCGGTAATGAAAATTTTGAAACGGACCATGGGGGAACCTCCTTGCCGAAGTTCTAAAGACCAGCCATCTATCCAGCCAGTGAAAATTTTTTTAAAAGAGATACAGATGTATGATGCGTTGTTAGGGTAGGTTAGCTCATTTTTTCATGGGAGGGCAAGGTGTGATATCTATCATGAATCTCCTGACCAAGGGGCCGGGCAGGTCCTTCTACCGGTCTAGTACAGTGTAAACTTTAAATCTTTGAATAGGTGTTTAGCGGTTTAGGCTGTTAGGGGCGCTAGACATAAGCCCATGCACCCCTAACAGCCTAAACCGCTAACAACCTGAAGAGCGAACATGGTTCACTTAACCAAGACCTGATATTGACACAGGTGCGAAGATTAAAGGTTTATTTTGCACTAGGTTATATGGGTAATCAGCGTAACGTAAAGGGAGGTGTGAGGGTGAAGAGAACCATTTTGTTGGCCGTGGGCGGGGCTGTCGCCCTCCTTGCCTTTGCAGGCCCTGGTTGTCTGAAGCAGCCTGGTAAAGAGGTTGGCCATTTGGATAGGCAGCTTGCCACGGTTATCAAGGCCCACGCCTTGAGCGGCGATCCCAGCCGGGGCAGAGAACTGGCTGAAATTGACAGTCCCCTGGCCCAGCTGGGCATGAAGCTGTTTTTCTCAAAATCCCTCAGCCTGGGGCGGGATACGGCTTGCGCCAGCTGCCATCATCCCTTCCTCGGAGGTGGAGACGATCTTCCCCTGCCCATCGGCGTTGAGGCGGTTAAAAACGATATTCTCGGTGAGGGACGAATCCATCCGGGCGGTGTTTTCACCGTGCCCAGGAATTCCCCCACCACCTTTAATGCAGGCCTGTGGCAAAGGGCCCTGTTCTTTGACGGTCGGGTGGAGGTTGTGGCAAATGGGCAGGGCCATTTGGCAATACGGACACCGGATTCCGATTTTGGGGTGGCAGATCCCCAGGCCGGCCAGAGTCTCCTTGAGGCCCAGGCGCGATTCCCGGTGACTGCCGTGGCTGAGATGCGTGGCAGATTTCCTGGGGTCAGGCCAGATGTCAAAAAAGACCGGCACGATGTGCGCCGGCGTCTGGAGGAGCGCCTTGCCGGAAATAGCAGGGATGGCGGAGAAGGTACGTCAAAGTGGTCTGCAGAATTCAGAGGCGCCTTTCCTGACTCTAAAAACTCCCAACCCCTGATAAGTTTCGCCAATATCGCAAGGGCCATCAGCGCCTATGAGGAGTCCCAGCTCTTTGTCAACAGCCTTGGCAAGCCTATGTCCAGGGTGATGACGCTGCCATAGGCCAATCTGCTAAACAAGGAGCGCTCCTCTTTTATCAAGGGATTGATCAGGGCGGCGCCGGCTGCAGCGCCTGTCATGGCGGTGATTTTTTCAGCGATGAAAAATACCATGTGTTGTGCATCCCCCAGGTGGGGGTTGGTAAGGGTGACGGCAAGACCGGTACCGATGATTTTGGTCGCTTCCGGGAAACCGGCAATCCTGCGGATATGCATGCCTTCCGTACGCCATCCCTCCTCAACGTTGAGGTCACAGGTCCATACGGACATACAGGTTTTTATGCAACGTTAGGAGAGGTTGTCCGCCATCATTTTTCCCCGGAAAAGGCCGTTGCCAGATCCAATTTTAGCGACCTTGATCCCATGATTCCAGGTAAGGCTGCCGAGAAAAACACCAGGGCTGTCCTGGACCATCTTGAAAAAAATAAGGCCCTCGGCCTACCGGTCATTGCTGAGATTTCTTTGGGGGATGGGGAGCTTGCCGATATTGTCAATTTTCTAAAATCCCTCACCGACCCCTGCGTCAAAGACAGGGGGTGTCTCGGGCAATGGGTTCCTGGCCCTGATTGGCGGGATCCCGAGGGCTCTCTGCTCAGGGCCCTTGATGGCCAGGGCCAGCCCTTATAGGAGCATTGCTGAACAGTTACAGTAAGGCGTTTGGCGAACCTATGGGCTTTTCGCTGAATAGTTGCTGTGGGTGAAGGGCTTTGGGTTTCTTATGTACGCTTCTTGCCGGCCAGCAGGCGATTATAGGCCTCGGTGAGGCGGACAAAGATCTCATGGTCGCCGCCGGTGTCGGGGTGGAGGCGCATGGCCTGCCGACGGTAGAGGCGGGTGAGCTGGCTTTTGCTCATCTGTTTTAACGCGTCCAGACTGGTGTGGAAAATATCCTGATACTCCGCACTGCTGATCTTCTCCGTTGACTCCGGAAAGCTGAATTTGCGGTGATCGTTCATGAAGCCACGGAGGTGATCGTCAAGCAGGGGGTTGCCGCCATAGCCGTAATCCACCCAGAGGCAGAGGTAGCGCTGGAGATACTCCGGTAGATTCGAGCCTTTTCGCATACCTTGCCAGAACGACAGGTTGTCGTTCAGGGCGCAGAGTTCCTGAATAAAGAAGGCATCCACCTCGTCCTCTTCAAGCATCTGGGGGGCCTGGCGGACGTAGGATTGGTCAAAAAAACGGGCCAGGTGAAAAATGGTAAAGAGATAGTCGCGCACCTCATCCTCGGCCAGGGTCTCCCGCTCCTGTTCGACAAAATATTGTTCCCGCTGGTCGCGGCCCATGCCAAGCAGCTTCCGGGCGACCTTGCCGGGAAGCTGGTAAAGGCGGCCCTGATCAATGGCCCCGTAGAGCAGGTAGTGGAGACGGCGGCGGTCAAAATCGTCAATGTCGCTGATGATTGCCCCTTCCTGGTCTGCGGTCAGCGGTGCACTCCGCATATCCGTGCGACCGCAGAAACGCTCCAGGTTTTGGCGGACAACGGGTTTGACAAAGGAATAGAGCAGCTCTTCCAGCCGTTCCTCACCATCTTCCACCAGCATCTCAATCCGGTCAATCAGCTCTTCAGCAATATAAAATCCCTGCTCACCAATATAGACGATGTACTGCTCCGGGTCAGTGCCCAGCTCAAAGACCTGGCGGCACACCAGGCATTTCTGTCTGTCATCCCAACAGGAGAGGCGCAGAAAATAGGCAGGGGGCTGGGTCATGACCTCACGGGCCAGGTAGAGCCATGGCTTATAGGGAGGGAGAAATGTGGGTGGGGAGATGGTGTCGGCCATGGGGCAAGCTTAATATGGCCGCAGTCATGGATGCAAGGAGTTTGCTGGCCTGAAAAGTCACACCCCTTATTGTAGCTTTCCTACGGAAAAACAAACCCTCTTTGGTCAGGGTGGGATGGGAAGAGGCGAAAGGATGTATAAGCCTCAGAAGAGTGAGGGTTGTTTGCTTGGAGGCAAAGGCTCTGGCAGACTCTCAGTAGCTTCAGGTGCTGGCTCCTCCTGAGTCTGGGCGCTACGGCCCTTGACAAAGAGGAAGCGTTCCAGGCTACGCTGGTAGTCGCTCCACTGATAGCCCTCCCCCTTGGCCTGGTCGCTCACCTTTTCAATGGTGTTGATCTTGGCGTCCAGATCATCAATGAAGTTAAGGGCAAAGCCCTCCAGGAGCATGGGCAGGGTGGGGGAGCCAAAGTCGTGGCGGCCATGGTGGCTTAATATGAGATGCTTGATGCGCACGGCCAGCTCTTCCGGGAAGTCCTTGATGGTATTGATTCGTTCCTGGACCATCTCCACCCCCATGACCATATGGCCCATGAGGCGGCCGCTATCCGAGTAGTCAAAGCAATGGGAGTCAAAGGAGAACTCCTTTATTTTGCCGATATCGTGGAGCATGGCCCCGGCCATGAGCAGGGAGCGGTCCAGGGAGGGATAGAGTCTGCCCACCGCATCTGCCAGCCGGGCCACCCCCAGGGTGTGCTCCAGGAGGCCGCCCAGGTAGGCGTGGTGCATCATCTTGGCGGCCGGCGCCTTCTTGAAGAGGGCGAAAAACCCCTCATCCTCAAAGAAGGTGAGCAGCAGTTTCTTGATAAAGGGGTCGCTGACGCCCTTGGCCAGGGCCAGAAACTCGGCAGCCAAGGCCTCAAGGTCATATTTGGAGCTGGACACAAAGGCGCTGAAATCCACCTCCCCATCGGGGATACGCTGTATCTCGGTGATGGAGAGCTGCAGGGCGTTGCGATAGGAGGAACATCTGGCCTTGATAGCAATTACGGCCCCGGCCGGGCAATGGGGCTCATGTTTCTCGGCCCGGTCCCAGACCTTGGCGACAATCTCCCCCGACTTATCCATCAGCTTGACGGAGAGGTAGGGCTTACCGGCCTTGGTCTCCAACTTACTGACCTCCTGGACCATGAACAGGTTTTCGACCACCTGGCCGTCTTTGATGTCAGAGATGAAGAGGGTTTTCATAAAGGCAAGGATGTTGAAAAGGATGAAGGATGAGGGTTGGAAGAAACAAGGATGTTGAAAAGGATGAAGGATGAGGGTTGGAAGAAACAAGGATGAAGGCTGAGGAATGAAGGATGAAAGCCGTTCTTTTACCTCCTTCATTCCCAGCCTTCATCCTTATCTCAAAAGTCCAACGTGGCCTGCCAGGCTGCTTTCATTTCAGTCAGATCGGCGTTCAGGACGGTGGCCCCGGCAAGGCCAGTGGCCTTCAGGTTCTGCTCCTCTGTTACCACGCCCAGGCGGCCCATTGCGGTGTTGGCCATGGCAATCTCAAAGGCATCGGCCTTGTCAGGCGCCACGGTGACCACAAAGCGGCTCTGGGACTCGGAGAAGAGCAGCACGTCATCGCGGTCAAGGCCCTCTGTGGGGGCCTGGCTCAGGTCAAGGTTCATGCCCAGGCCGCCGCTAAAGGCGGTTTCGGCCAGGGCCACGCCCAGGCCGCCGTCAGAGCAGTCATGGCAGGAGGCCACCAGGCCGTCCTTGATTGCCTTTTCCAGGGCCCGGTAGCGGGGCAGGGAGTCTGCCTCGCGCACCTTTGGGACGTTGTTGCCGGTGCCACCGTGGATCACGGCATACTCGGAGGCGCCGAGCTCGTCATAGGTGGTGCCCAGCACATACACCATATCGCCGGCCTGCTTGGCGTCCATGGTCACGGCCTTGCGGACGTCGTCGATCTTGGCCATCACCGAGAAGAGCAGGGTGGGCGGGATGGAGATCTTGGTGCCGCCCACCATGTAGTCGTTCTTCATGGAGTCCTTGCCGGAGATGGGGGGCACGCCGTAGGCCTTGGCGTAATGGGCCAGGGAGCGGTTGGCGCGGACCAGCTGGGCCAGCTTATAATGGCCGTCCGGCGTCTTTTCTGACTGGATGGGGTCGCACCAGCAGAAGTTGTCCAGGCCTGCCATGACCTCTAAAGAACCACCAACACAGATGGCGTTTCGCACTGCCTCGTCCACGGCGCAGGCCGTCATGTGGTAGGTGTCGATATCGGAGTAGCGGGGGCAGACGCCATGGGCGACCACCAGACCGGCAAAGGAGTCAAAGAGCGGCTTGACCACGGCCGCATCAGACGGCCCGTCGTTTGCCACGCCGGTGAGGGGCTTGACCACCGAAATGCCCTGGACCTCGTGGTCATACTGCCTGACCACATACTCCTTGGAGCAGATATTAAGGCTGGCCAGCAGTTTTTTGAGCTCGTCGCCCAGATCCGGCGTGGCGGGCAGGGCTGGTTCCGCAAAGGTCTTCTGCTGCCACTTGGCCACCATCTCCATGGGGGGCAGGGCCTTATAGACAAAATCCATGTCCAGGTAGGCCACGGTCTTGCCATCGTAGAGGCAGTGGAATTTGCCGGAATCGGTGAAGGTGCCGAGGACGGTGGCCTCAACATCCATCTTCTCACAGAGCGCCATGAAGCCGTCTATCTGTTCCGGCTGGATGGCCAGGGTCATGCGCTCCTGGGCCTCGGAGAGGAAGATCTCCCAGGGCTGGAGGCCGGCGTATTTCAGGGGGGCGCGGTCCAGGTGGAGTTCAAAACCGCCGGTGAACTCGGCCATCTCGCCCACAGACGATGACAGTCCGCCGGCGCCGTTATCGGTGATGCAGCGGTACAACCCCAGATCACGGGCCTTGATCAGGCAGTCAAACATCTTCTTCTGGGTGATGGGATCGCCGATCTGCACGGCCGTGGCCGGTGAGTTTTCGTTGAGCTCCTCAGAGGAGAAGGTGGCGCCATGGATGCCGTCCTTGCCGATCCGGCCACCGGTCATCACTATCAGGTCTCCAGGCAGGGCAGTCTTGTCCTGGGAGGGCTTGCCGCCCACCTCCTTGGGCATGATGCCCACGGTGCCGCAGAAAACCAGGGGCTTGCCGGCAAAACGGTCGTCAAAATAGAGGGAGCCGTTCACCGTGGGGATACCGCTCTTGTTGCCGCCATGCTCAACACCGGTACGCACCCCTTCAAAGATGCGCTTGGGATGCAGCAGCCGGGCGGGGATCTCCTTGTCGTAAAAGGGGGTGGCAAAGCAGAACATATTGGTATTGCAGAGCAGCTTGGCGCCCATGCCCGTGCCGAATGGGTCACGGTTGACGCCGACAATGCCGGTGAGGGCTCCGCCGTATGGGTCAAGGGCTGAGGGGCTGTTATGGGTCTCCACCTTGAAGACCACGTTCCACTCGTTGTCAAAGCTGATCACCCCGGCGTTGTCCTTAAACACCGACAGGCACCAGTCGTCATCCCCCATGGACTTGCGGATCTCGGCGGTGGGGGTGCGGATGCAGGTGTCAAAGAGGCTTTCGACCTTTTCCACGGTGCCGGCATCGAGATCATGGTACTCGATATTACCGGCAAAAATCTTATGCTTACAATGCTCGGACCAGGTCTGGGCCAGGGCCTCGAGCTCCACATCGGCAACCTTGGTGCCCAGGCCATGGGCCTTGCGCTGCTCAATGATCTCGGGCTGGCTCAGGTAGCTGCGGATGAAGATCATCTCGTCCAGGGTCAGGGCCAGGATGCCTTCCTTGCTGATCCGTATCAGTTCGTCGTCGGAGACGTCCAGGTCAATCTGATTGGCCACGGCCTTGGTCTCGTCAACCACCTTGGCGGCATAGGGTTCCAGGCCACCAGCCTTAATGAAGTCGGCCTGGTTGATGATGGTGAAACGCTGGATCAGCTCATTGGCCAGGGCCTTCTTGGCAATGGTTTCGGCATCATCAAAGCTTAGGTTGCCGCGGATGAGAAACTGGGTGGAGGTGTAGACCGCCTCGTTACGGTCAAGCCTGCGGTCCAGCATGAGCTCCAGGGCCGAGGCTGCGGTGCGCCCCTCGTTATCGGTGACCCCGGGCCGGAAACCCACCTCAATCAGCCAGTCAAAGGCATAGTCCCAGTCCAGGGCCAGGGGGGCCAGGGAATAATCCTGGGTGACCGGATCGCTGTAGGGGCCTTGGGCGGCATCGAGGAGCTGACCGTCGGTGATGTCTGCCTCCACGGTAAAGACCTTGATGATGCGGATTGAATCCACCGGCAGGCCGAGGTCGTTTTTGATGCGGGTGGCGGTGGTTTCGCCGAAAGAATCACGAAAGGCAGGTTTTAGACCGACCTGGATGCGTGCGAGCATGGGATGACTCCTCTATCATGAAGATGGGGACA
>JAUVQZ010000267.1 GCA_030597865.1 Pseudomonadota bacterium
GGGCAAGCATCGGCCCCTATTATGGAGATGAGACCGTGAGGACGTCAAGCCACTGGACCTTTGGGGTCAACGTGGCAATGGGGCTCACCTTTAATGAAGGGAAGAGTGAATTGTATGTGGGGTTTAGGCATTTTTCCAACGGCAGTTCCCTTGGTATTGGCAATACGCCAAATTTGAGCGAGGAGTTTCTCAACTGCGGAGTTTCTTTTCTGTTTTGATGGGGCAGAATTATTTTTAAAAAACGAGATGGTGAGAGGGGGAAAAGGCGGCGGAGAATTAAATCTCCACCGCCTTTTTTTTACTCTTTTCCAGCTCTGCAGCCCCTGGCTTTTAGGCGGCGGTTCGACACACCCGCCCAAACCCACCAGGAATAGTACCGGAGGCCCAGAATACAGAACCGCGTTTGTAGTCACAGAACCAATATCCCCCCGGATCACGTTCTTCGGCCACAAAGATAAAGGGGATATCTCCAGAAAATGCGGGGTCAAGGTGGAGATCCTCCTTGTTCTTTTCAGGCTGCATCAGTGAGAGGGCCTCTTCAATGGTGGGTAGGCGCCAGTCAGAAAATCCGCCATAATTCTCCTTGTTTAGGCGTTGAACATGGTTGCGCATTTTGCGGATTGAGGTGATGTCAAGGCCGTGCCGTTGCCACATGAGGCCGGTGGTCTTGTCCGTTGTCAGATCATTGCCGTTATCAACGAGAAAATTATTGAAAATACCCTGGGGGTTACGGATGGCGTCATAAAAATTATTGTTTTTGACAATGCCAGGGATCTCTTCTTCTTGAACATGTCTGCCCTTATTGGGCAGAGAAACCGTGCTCATATTGGCAGGGAGGGGGGTGTCGGCCTTTGGCAGGGTGATGGTTTTCGTCTGCGCCTTCTGCTGTTCAACAAGGGGGGTCACTTTGGAGTCGTCGGTGCTGTCCACCACATTTGCCAGCAGCCATTGCTTCAGGGCGTCATTGATGGCGTAGTTGCGATCCAGGGAGTTGGATTTGCCCTCATCGCGCAAGGCCTGGGCAATAAGCTCTTGGGGCGCATCAATGCGAGCCAGGATCTTGGCGTGTCTAATCCCCCTTTCCATGAGTTTGAGGCTCGGTGGCTTTTCCCAGCCGTCGATGAAAAAATAGTAAAAGCGCTCCCTGTCGTTTGAGATCCGTTCCTTGCCTCCCCAGCTTTCAAAGATGGCAAAGGTCTCTGCCGGTAGCAGGTCCCAATCAATGGAGGGGGCAATTTTTTTGTCATTGGCAAGCTTGTCGAAGAGTCCCATGGATCACCTTTTTTTGTACATGGTTGACATGAAGAAGAAACCTTTTAAGACCCGGTCAGGGTAAGGCAAAAGGTTCGGAGCAAGTTTGTCTGTGGCTGGCAAGGTAGGGGGGCGCCCCTTTCCTTTAGCTGCGCGGCCATTTCCAGGGAGAGGCAAGGCACCCCCCGGGGGGCCAGAAAAAACAAATAATCCCCCATCAGCATGGTATAATATTAACACTGCCAAGTAGTTTGTCAATAATAATCACTACTATCTAAGATGAAGAATATCTCTCCCCTTGCCTTTGGTCCTGGTGTGCCCCTGCCCCTGGGGGTCAGCCTCCATGAGGACTGGGTTAATTTTTCCCTTTTTTGCCGCCATGGAGAGCAGGTGTCCCTGCTCCTGTTCCTGCCCGGTCAGACGGAAAAATGGCAGGAGATTTTTTTTGATGGGGAGATCCATCGAACCGGGGACATCTGGCATATTCAGATTTGGGGCCTCCCCCCTCGGGTTGAATATGGCTACCGGGTTGCCGGTCCCCATGATCCCATGGGTACTGGTCATTGTTTCCGGCATGATCACTTTCTCCTTGATCCCTATGCCGGGGCCGTAAGTAATGGTGGTGAGTGGGGCCAAAAGCGGGGCCTGGAGGGGGGCAGTGAGACTGAACGTGGCTTTGTTCGCCGCGGTATTGTCAGCCATGATGAATTTGACTGGGGCAATGATCGGCCCCTTAATATTCCGCTCAAGGATTCGGTTATCTATGAACTCCATGTCCGGGGATATACCCGCCATGGCAGTTCCGGAGTGAAGCATCCCGGCACCTATCAAGGTCTCACGGAGAAGATTCCCTATCTGCAGGATCTGGGTATTACCGCCGTCGAACTCATGCCTGTCTCCGAGTTTGCTGAAAACGAGCAGCTCTTTCAAGATCCCCAGAGTGGTGAATTTCTCAAAAATTATTGGGGCTATAACCCCATCGCCTTTTTCGCCCCTAAGGCCGCCTATGCCGCAACGGGCCCGAGCAACGGTCAGGTTCGTGAGTTCAGGGAGATGGTTAAGGCTTTTCATGGGGCAGGTATCGAGGTCATTCTTGATGTGGTTTTTAATCACACCGGTGAGGGCGATTATCAAGGACAGGTTTTTTCCTTCCGTGGCCTGGATAACACCATTTACTACCTCCTGGACAAGGATCATAAATATCTGAATTTTTCGGGCTGCGGTAATACCTTTAACTGCAATCATCCCCTGGTGCGCAATTTTATCATGGACTGTCTGCGCTACTGGGTCATTGAGATGCATGTGGACGGCTTCCGTTTTGATCTGGCCTCAATCCTTGGCCGTTCGCCAAGCGGCGAGATCCTCAGCAATCCGCCCATGGTTGAGCTGATCGCCGAAGATCCGGTACTGGCCAACACCAAGATCATTGCCGAGGCCTGGGATGCGGCCGGTGCCTATCAGGTGGGCAGCTTTTCCACCCATCGGCGCTGGGCCGAATGGAATGGTCGTTTCCGGGACGATGTCCGAAGTTTCATGTGCGGCCATGAAAACTCAGTGGCCAACCTGGCCACCCGTATTGCCGGCAGTTCCGATCTTTATGAGTGGAGCTCTCGCACCCCCTATAATTCCATCAATTTTATCACCAGCCATGACGGCTTTACCCTGCTTGATCTGGTCAGTTATGATCAGAAACAGA
>JAUVQZ010000243.1 GCA_030597865.1 Pseudomonadota bacterium
ATTGTCGGCGGTGATGGCCATGCCGTGCTTGATGGCAAGGCCCAGGTCCTTACCATTAATGGTAAGGACGTCAGCGCCCAGTTTATAGCCGGAGCCGAGCAGGTCATGGCCCTTGTCCGACAGCAAGACATTGGTGGTGTGTGCCTGAAGGCCAGAAGTCCTTCCTGTGCGGTGCACGGCAAGCAGGGAGTCACAGCAGCCCTGTTGGCGCGGCATGGTGTCAGCCTCCATGAGTTTTGACTGGGATGGCTGGCGGAAGGGTAGGGTTCCTAAGGGATACGAAGCATGCGGAGGATAAGGATTCCTGCCTCGTAGAGCAGGTAGAGTGGGCCTCCCATGAGCAGCATATTGACCACGTCCGGGGTGGGGGTCAACAGGGCGGCAACAATGGCAATGGCGAGGAGGGCGTAGCGTCTGTTTTGGGCAAATTTACGGCGGGGAATGAGTCCCACCTTGCCGGAAAATACCATGAAAATCGGCAGTTCAAAAATAAGGCCAAAGGCCATGACAAAGACGGTGACAAAGGTAACGAATCGTCCCACGGAAATGACGGACTGAAGCTGCTCTGATTCAAAGCCAAGGAGAAAGGTGATGCCAAAGGGCAGGGTGACGAAATAACAAAAGAGGCTTCCGGCGTAAAAGAGCAGGCATGTGGTGATGATAAAGGCGACCTGGCTCTTGATTGAAAGTTTAAAGGGGGTGGCAAGGGCCCGCCACAGGCAAAAAATAAAGGCCGGCATCAGGGTGATGATGGCGGTGACCAGGGAAAGCTTGACATGGGCCAGAAATGGTTCAGCCACGGTGAAAAAGGATAGCGGTTGATTGAGGTGTTCCTGGAGAAGGGCGAAAATCCGGGGAGAGATGAGGTAGAAACCGGATGTGCTGATAATAAGGGCAATGCCAAGGACCAGCATGGTCTTGCGCAGGGCAAAGATGGTGGCAATGATCTTCTGCGCCGGTTCCCTGGTGTTGATGTTGATCTCACTCTTGGCCACGGTCATATCCGGCATCAGTTCACCCTAAAGCAAAGGGCTACAGGTTCTTTCTGATGAAATCAACGGCGTTGCGGAAAAGGGCGACGCCCTGACCCTCGTCCGGCAGCTCCTCCCTGGTCCAGCGCGGATGATTAACACGATGCAGAAAGGCCTCAGGGTGGGGCATGAGGCCAAATAGTCTGCCGCTTGGGTCACAGATGCCGGCAATCCCCCCGGGGGAGCCGTTGGGGTTGAATGGATACTCGGTGGTGGGCTCAAGGGTGCTTGGGTCAGTGTAGCGCAGGGCAACGAGCTTGTTGTCCAGAATTTGATCCATGGTGGCCTCGTCCTTGGTGACGAATTTGCCCTCTCCGTGCCGTATGGGATAGTAGAGATGGCTGAGGCCCTTGGTGAAGACGCAGGGGGAATCGCTATCCACCGCAAGGTTCACCCAGCGGTCTTCAAAACGGCTTGAATCATTATAGGTCAAGCTGACCTGGCGATCGGTATAGCAGTTGGCAAAGCCGGGTAACAGACCCATCTTGACCATGAGCTGGAAACCATTGCAGACGCCGAGAATCAATTTGCCGTCATTGATAAAACGCAGGAGTTGATCCTGGAGCTTTTCGTCCGTACCAATAATGGAGGCATGGCGAAAGCGATGGGCGCCGGCCTGACCGGCACCGAGATCATCTCCATCGAGAAAGCCACCCGGGAGATTGAGAAACTGATAGTCGTCCAGACGGTACTCGCCATGGAGAAGTTCACTGACGTGGGCTATGTCGACCTGGTCGGCTCCACCAAGGCGGCAGGCCTGGGCCATCTCGTTTTCACAGTTGGTGCCATAGCCGGTGATGACGATAGCCTTAACCTTATTTACCATTATATTCTCTCCATTCCCCTGGCGGTCAGTCGCTGGAAGTTCCAGGTTGAAACGTTATTAAGCTCCACGCAGCCATTCAATATTGTCATGATGTTTCTCTGTACCACAGGCAGATAAAAAATTCATTTTTGATCTGCCCTCATTCTCATTAACGGCCAAAAATTTCCGTCTCCAGACGCCTGAAGAAGATCTCCATAAAGTCATGGCGTTCATTTGCCAACTGCTTGCCGACAGGGGTGATCATCCGGTCTTTGACCTTACACATCTTCACCTTGAATTCCCGGTAGGCCGTGTCTTCGCTGCTGTACGATTTTGTGCCGCTGATATCACGGCTGCCATTGTGGAGCTTGGCCCCGAGTTGGCCGGCAAAGAGAAAGGCGCGGCCAATGCCAATGGCACCAATGGAATCAAGCTTGTCAGCATCAAAAAGAATTTGGGCCTCAAGGCTCATTGGGATGTTTGCGCCGCGAAATCTATGGCTGAAAATGGCGTGACAGATGGCCCTGTTGTCAGCGCCGCAGATGCCAAGCTTCTCCAATATCTCAAGGGCCATTTCCGCCCCTATCTCAGCATGGCATAGTGTTCCCTGGCTGGCTGTCTCAAAACGTCGGCCAATATCGTGGAGAATGGCGGATGCCTGGAGGATATCATGGCGGGCCCCCATCCTGGAGGCGATGAACAGAGCGGTTTCTTCGACGCGCATGCTATGGTCCGGGCCATGGCAGCCACCTTCCCCGTCACAGAAATCCCTGGCAATCCGGCGAAGTTCGCTGGCAATTTCAGGGTTGAGTGGTCTGGGGGGAAGATCAGTTTTGGGTTCTGCAAGTGACATGGAGGCTGTTGTGACAGAAGGATCTGTTAAAATTTGAAAAAGCCGAAGAGCTGGATCCGTAACCAGTCAATGGCAGCCACAAGGAGATTCTCATCGTCAAGCTCTTAGCAATTCTCCACCCTGCCCAAGGCCCGGAAGGCATCGATGTCGTAGAGGGTGTTTATGAACAGATCCCGTTGCTCAGGGGTGGGGATAAAACCCTTGGTCACCTCGGGGTTGTGGAGGATGGCGATCATGGCATCGTTCATCTGGTTATAGGCCTGGAGGCCTTGGCCCTGGGTCCAGCGGCCAATGGTCTGCTCATCACCCTCTGCAAAACCGTGGCAATGGTCTTCCCTGAGCAGCACATGGAAAGAGCCATGGCTGCCGTCTGGTTGCTGGAATGCGGCCCTGCCTAAGGGGTAGGTGCGGCAGGCGCCTGGTCTGCCCCCATAAACGGCGCAGCCTTTGTCAGAGACAAAGGGGCAGCTGACATGGCCATCATCCACCATTCCCAGGTAGACATTGGCAAAGACGTCGCCCTCCTGCCATTCGACAAGGGCGTATTGCTCAAGAAATTCGCGGCTGGTGATGTTGAGATGGCGCCGCAGACGGATCACGTCATAGGGGGTCAGGGCCAGTTCAAGCTGCCGGCAACAATCGGTGAAACATTTTACACCTGGCTGGCAGTTAAACTGGAAGACCTCCTGGTCTGTAATCTCCTTGATATTTTCTGGAAGCTGGGGGGAGGACATTAGCTTTTCCGCCAGAGATAGAGCGCTGGGCTGGCCACAAAGATGGAGGAGTAGGTACCAACGATAATACCGATGAGCAGGGCAAAGGAGAAGTCATGGATAACGCTACCGCCGAGGAAGAAGAGGGCGGCCAGCACCATGATGGAGGTCATCGAGCCTTGAGAGTCGAGGTCGACGACAAGCACTTTGTAGCCGTCCAAAGCCGCAGACATGGCCAAATGCG
>JAUVQZ010000232.1 GCA_030597865.1 Pseudomonadota bacterium
CCACCGAGGTTTCGTTGACCCGGACGCCGCCCACCACATTGATAAAAACGTCCTGATTGGCGGTGGGGATGCCGCCATGTTTGTGCAGGATGGCCAGGAGCATGGCCAGGCGATTATGCTCAAGTCCCACGGTGATGCGCCGGACATGTTCGGCAGAAGAGGCATCCACCAGGGCCTGAATCTCAACGAGCAGTGGCCGGCTGCCTTCCCAGACCACCATGACCACTGAACCGGCCATGTCCTCCTGCTCCCTGGAGAGAAAGATGGCGGATGGATTGCTTATTTCCTTGAGGCCGGTGTCGGTCATGGCAAAGACGCCGATCTCGTTCACCGCCCCAAAGCGATTCTTGACGGCCCGCATGATCCGAAAACGGCTGTCCTGGTTGCCTTCGATATAGCAGACCACGTCAATGATATGTTCCAGGACGCGGGGGCCGGCCAGGTCGCCTGACTTGGTGACATGGCCCACCAGGAAGATGGCAATGCCGCTCTGTTTGGCAAAACTGGTCAGACGGGCCGCAGATTCCCGAACCTGGGAGACGGAGCCGGGGGCAGAGGAGGCTTCAGTGCTCTGCATGGTCTGGATGGAGTCAATGACCATCACCTCTGGTTTTTCGTGGTCGGCAATGGCACAGATCTGTTCGACCTGGGTTTCGGCCAGGAGGAGAAGGTGCTGGTCGGGCAGACCCAGGCGTTTGGCCCGCATGGCAATCTGTTGCAGGGACTCCTCGCCACTGACGTAGAGGACCTTGCGCTTGTCGCTGAGGAGGCAGCAGACCTGGAGCAGGACGGTGGATTTACCAACGCCGGGATCACCGCCGATGAGGACCACGGAGCCGCGAACCAGACCGCCGCCTAAGACCCGGTCAAGCTCGGCCATGCCGGTCAGGATCCGGGGGGCAGATGCCAGCTCAATGTCGCCCATGGCCTGGACAGATTGCAGGACACCGCTGTAGCCCGTAAAGGATGGGCGCGGGGTTTCCTGCTCGCTGATGGAATCCCAGGCCAGACATTCCGGGCATTGGCCGGCCCATTTCCCAAAGGACACACCACACTGGCCACAGGAGAAGAGGCGTTTTGGTTTGGCCATGGGTGAATTAGTAGATCTTGAGATTTTTGGCCTCTTTGTCAATGACGGCCAACTGCTGCCTGTAATACCTGAGGCATTTTTTGATATAGGCGTTGCGCCTGCCCTTGCTGTCGAGAATGCCCGGCTCAAAAGGGGCGTCCTTACAGATCAGAATCATGAGGGGGGGGGTGAGCTTTTTGTCTTCCAGGGATTTTATTTTTCCCTCATAGTAGGATTTGTAGGTCTGGATCCTGGCCCTTTTCTGGGAACGGCTCATGCCGTCCTTTGTCAGGCCTTCTACTCCTTTTTTCTTGGTGAATAAACCAAACATGGGCGATCTTGGTGGTTGTTGGTGGTCGGGAAAAAGAGAACATCAAAAAAAGGCGAGATGTTCAGGCCGTGTCCATTCATCCCCCATGATAAAAGAAAAAAAATAATAAAGCCAAGTTCTTTTGCCAGGTTAGACCAGTTTTGACAGGATCTGGTTGGCAACGGCAATATGGTTGGGGGCCAGGCTGAGCATATTTTCTTGCCGAATCAACATCCCTTGGCCCTCAAGGTCAGTGAGCAGGTTGCCGTAGACCTCCTGGGCTGGAAGTTGCAAACGGTTTTCCAGGGCAGCAAGATCAACCCCGGCAAGGAGGCGCAGCCCCATTATCATTGATTCGCGAAAGCGGCCTTTGCTGCTGAGGCATTCGGCCTGGCTGATCGTTGTCTTAGTATGGCTGATCAGATCCATAAAGCGGCTGGGGTCTGGCTCATGGCTGAGGCGCAGGCCATCCAGACAGGAGACTGCCCCGGCGCCCAGGCCAAGATAGTTGCCATTTTGCCAGTAATTGACGTTGTGGCGGCACTGGTGGCCGGGCCGGGCATAGTTGGAGATCTCATAACGCTGAAGGGGTGGGGCCAGGAGGGCGGCTGTTGCCCCTTCCATGTCTGCCAGTTGATCTTCGTCCGGTAGGGCCAGCTTGTTGTTTTTTTGCTGTCGGTCAAAGGGGGTGTCCGGCTCAACGGTTAGCTCATAGAGGGCGAGGTGTTCCGGCGCCAGGGTCAGGGCCTGGTCCAGGTCATCCTGCCAGGCGGCCAGGGTCTGGCCGCCTGGCAGGCCATAGATGAGATCGATGTTGATATTGTCAAAGCCGCTCTTTCTGGCAATCTCCACCGCCTGTATGGCCTGACGGCCAGTGTGGGCCCTGTTGAGGGATTTTAGGATGGTGTCGTTGAAGGATTGGACGCCGACACTGAGACGGTTCACCCCGGCCTGGTGCAGAATGGTGAGGGATTTCTGGTTGATACTGTCGGGATTGGCCTCCATGGAGATTTCGGCCTGGTGGGCAATGGTGAAACGGCTGCGGCAGAGGGCAAGGATGTCGGCCAGTTTCCGGGGCGATGCCAGGCTGGGGGTGCCGCCGCCGATGAAGACCGTGCTGAAGGTCTGCAATTGGCTCCAGGCCAGGTCGGCATAGGAGGTGATCTCCTTGGCCAGCATATCAAGATAGGCGTCCACTGTGCTGCGCTTGGCCGCCACGGAGTTAAAGGCGCAGTAGCCGCATTTGGAGGAGCAGAAGGGGATGTGGAGGTAGAGACCGGCCTCCATCATCGGTTGGCCTGCCATTCCTGTTCGATCTCGGTCATCAGGCCATGGTCGGCAAAGCTGTAGGGCTTGCTGTTGCTGCCAATGATGAGATGGTCAAGGAGGCGGATATCAAGCAGGGCGCAGGCCTGATAGAGGGTACGGGTCAGGGCTTGGTCCGCATCTGAGGGCTGGCAGTTGCCTGAGGGATGGTTATGGGCAATGACCAGGGCCGCGGCATTGCGATTCAGGATCGCCTTGATCAGCTCGCGGGGGTAGATGGTGTTGCTGGCCAGGGTGCCTTCAAAGAGGATTTCCGTGTCAATGATGGCAAAGGCCGAGTCCAGGTAGATGACCTTGAACACCTCTTTGCTCAGGTGGCGCAGGGCATGGTTGAGGTAGTCGGCCACCTCCCTGGAGGAGCGCAGGTAGTTGCGGCTGATGAGGCGCTGGCTCAGGAAACGGCGGGAAAGATCATGGATGAAGCCTAGGGCAAAGCTGTTTTGCGGCCCCATCCCTCTTACCTGCTGTAACCTGTCAGGGGAGGCCTCCAGGACCTCGGCCAGGGAACCGCATTCCTTGAGCAGGGCCCGGGCTGTTTCCTTGCAGCCCATCCGCGGCGTACCAAGGGTGAGCAACAATTCCAGGACCTCATCATCGGTGAGGGCAGCAATGCCCTTGTCATGATATTTATCGCGCAGACGCTGGCGGTGGCCGTGGTTGTTTGGCTCGGGCATAGTTTCTTGAGGATAAGAGATGTGAGTTTGAGAGCTGGTCTGACGCGAATCTCAGATGCCACCAAGCACCTCCCTCTCCCATTCTTGGGAGAGGGTAGGGGTGAGGTGGAATCTATTTACTAAGCTCCTGGCCAAAGAGCTCATTGGCCATCTGGGGATTGGCCTTACCCTTGCTGGCCTTCATGAGTTGGCCGACAAAGAAGCCCATGACCTTGGTCTTGCCATCCTTAAACTGCTGGACCTGCTCAGGGTTGGCTGCCAGGATATCCTGGACCAACCTGAGGATCTCACCCTCATCGCTGACCTGGACCAGGTTCTTCTCCTTGACGATGGTGCTGGCATCCTTGCCGCTGGCTATCATCTCCTCAAAGACGGTCTTGGCTATCTTGCCGCTGATAATGCCCTTGTCAATCATGGCCATCAGTTTTGCCAGGTTGGCAGGGGTGATTGGAAAATGGTCTATATCCATACCCCCCTCACCCTTGAGGAGCCGCATGACCTCGGTCATGATCCAGTTGGCCAGCTTCTTGGCATTGCCATAGTCGGCCAGGGCCGCCTCAAAATAATCGGCCAGGGCGCGCTCGCCGGTGAGGATGGCAGCTTCCTCGCCACCCAGG
>JAUVQZ010000131.1 GCA_030597865.1 Pseudomonadota bacterium
TCGGTGACCAGCGCTACTCCGGCGATCGGGATCTTGATAACCCACTTGCTGCTGTGCAGATGGGCCTGATCTACGTCAACCCGGAAGGACCGAATGGCGAACCGGATGCGGTGGCCTCCGGCCAAGACGTCCGCGTGACCTTTGCCCGCATGGGCATGAACGACGAGGAAACCGTTGCCCTGGTCGCCGGCGGCCACACCTTTGGCAAATGCCATGGTGCGGGGGATGCCGCCCTTGTCGGCCCTGAACCGGAGGGTGCCCCTATCGAGGAACAGGGGCTTGGCTGGAAGAGTAGTTTCGCGAGCGGCAAGGGGGATGACACCATCAGCAGCGGCATCGAAGGGGCCTGGAACCCCACCCCAACCAAGTGGGACATGGGCTATTTCGACACCCTGTTCGGCTATGACTGGAATCTGGTGAAAAGCCCTGCCGGTGCCTACCAGTGGGTTCCGTCTGATCCGGCTGCCGCAACTGCTGTGCCGGGCGCCCACGATCCGGCCAACCGACAGGCACCCATAATGACCACCGCAGACCTGTCGCTGAGAATGGATCCTATATATAAGCCGATTGCCAAGCGCTTCCACGAGAACCCGGAGGAGTTCGCCGACGCCTTTGCCCGGGCGTGGTTTAAGCTGACCCACCGCGACATGGGCCCCCGTTCGCGCTGTCTCGGCCCGGAGGTCCCGGCGGAGGAGTTAATCTGGCAGGACCCGGTACCCGCAGTGGACCATGGGCTGATCGACGGGCAGGACATCACCGACCTCAAGACTAAGATCCTTGCATCAAACCTGTCTGTCTCGCAACTGGTCTCCACCGCCTGGGCCTCAGCGTCCACCTTCCGTGGCTCTGACAAGCGCGGCGGCGCCAACGGGGCGCGCATCCGTCTCGCCCCGCAGAAAGATTGGCAGGTTAACCAGCCTGAGCAACTTGCCACTGTGCTGCAGACCCTTGAGGGAATTCAACAGGAGTTCAATAATGCGCAGTCAGGCGGCAAGAAGGTTTCCCTCGCCGACCTGATCGTCCTGGGTGGATGCGCAGGAGTCGAGCAAGCTGCCAAGAATAGTGGTCACCATGTGACCATTCCCTTTACGCCGGGACGCACGGATGCCTCGCAGGAGCAAACCGCTGAAAAATCATTTTCCGTACTCGAACCGGCGGCTGATGGCTTCCGCAACTATCAGAAGGCCAAATATGCCGTATCGCCAGAGGAACTGCTGATTGATCGGGCCCAACTTATGACCCTGACCGCCCCGGAGATGACGGTTCTTGTTGGCGGTCTGCGCGTCCTGAATGCCAACTTCGGTCAGTCCCAGCATGGCGTCTTTACCAAGCGGCCGGAAACGCTTACCAATGACTTCTACGTAAACCTGCTCGACATGGGCACAACGTGGAAGGCAAGCTCAGAAGACGATGACGTGTTCGAGGGTCGTGATCGGGCAACGGGCGAACTCAAGTGGACCGGCAGCCGTGTCGACCTCATCTTCGGATCCAACTCCCAACTCCGGGCCCTGGCGGAGGTTTACGGATGTGAGGATTCCCAGGACAAATTCCTGCACGACTTTGCAGCGGCATGGAACAAGGTAATGAACCTTGACCGTTTCGACCTCGCCTGATCGTAGCATCGACATGCTTCGAGGGATTCTGTTCATCATAAAATGAGTGGAACTCATCATAGTTGATTGAACATCATTTTTTAAATTGTCAGATCAGATGAAATTTTTATAGATTTATCTCTAAAAATATTATTCATCTGTCATACTACAGCCTTACGCAATATTTTTTGGGCCAGATTGTGTATCGTACAACCGGCCTCATATAAACGTAAAACAGGAAGAAAAAAAACATGGCATCACTGAAAGGAACCCAGACCGAAAAAAACATCCTCACCGCCTTCACCGGCGAGTCCCAGGCCCGCAACCGTTACAATTTTTTTGCCTCCAAGGCCAAGAAGGAGGGCTTCGTGCAGATCTCCGAGATCTTCACGGAGACCGCCGACCAGGAAAAGGAGCATGCCAAGCGTCTCTTCAAGCTCCTTGAGGGTGGCGAAGTGGAGATCACTGCAGCCTTCCCGGCCGGCGTTATCGGCACCACCACAGAGAACCTTGCCGAGGCTGCTGCCGGTGAAAACCACGAGCACATGGTGATGTATCCGGAATTCGCCAAGACCGCCCGCGAGGAGGGCTTTGCCGATATTGCCGACATCTTCATGGCCATTGCCGTGGCGGAGAAACAGCATGAGAAACGTTATGTGGAGCTCAAGGCCAACATCGAGGCGGGCCGCATCTTTAAGCGTGACGAGAAAAAGACCTGGCGCTGCCGCAACTGTGGTTACCTCCAAACAGGCCACGGCGCCCCGGAGGTCTGCGCCGCCTGTGACCATGGCCAGGCCCATTTTGAGCTTTTGGCTGAAAACTGGTAAAATCCGCCAACATCAGCACCTAAAAAAGCCCGGCAGCGTAAGAGCTACCGGGCTTTTTTAGGTGTACAGAACGGAAAACACAGGGCCAGACACCTAACCATTTTCTTGATCCTGCCAGGCAAATCCGCAAAGCCTTCACGTCCAGATGGCAGATACCGAGAGTTACAAGATACCCCCTGTCAGGATTTACATACCATGTTTCCTCTTCTGGGCCACAAAGGTGACCTCAATGGTGCGATGACCATCATCACCAGCGATAACAAGCTGGCCACTATCGCCAGGGGATTTGTTCTTCACGGCGTAGATCACGTCAAAATTTTCATGCACGGCCTCGCCGTCAAAGCTGATGATCCGTTCCCCCTTGGCAATACCGGCCAAGGCCGCCACTGAACCGGGCATGACCCCTGCCACCCGCACGCCAGGTCCGTCATCCTTGTCATCAAGCATGACGCCCAGGCGGACGCCCTTTTTCTTCAGGATCTCATACTCCTGATAGACCAGATAGTCGGCCTGGGGCATGGGGAATTTGGGCAGGGTGACATTCATCAGCTGATGGCGCTTCTCCTCTGGAACCTTCAAGGTCCTGCTGCCGATGATGGTATAGGCCAGGGGCAGGCGGCGAAAGACCCGGCGCGGGATGCCAAAGCCGTACTCCACATGCCAGCCACCGGCAACCACCACCATGTGCATACCAGGGTTGTTGTGCAGATAATCGGCCACGGATTGGGCCATGGTCTCGTCCCAGACGGTCTGGCGGCGGTGGAAACTCTCCACCATCTTACCGCCAGCCGCGTGATCCTTAATCATCGCCTCCACCATGGCCCGCTGATAGGGATCTGCCAAATCCATTTCCGGCAACCGGGCCCGCTCCTCCGGCGCCATGTCGGCCAGGGGCATCATGCTGACCTGGCTGCCCAGCTCCCTGTCAACGTTAAGGCCGATCACCGGGATACCATTGTCGCGGCAAAACACCAGGAGATCACGGTAGTATGCAAAGTCTGAACCCCAGCCCTCGCTGAACCAACGACTCTCCCGCAGGAACTCCTTCTCGATCAACTCCCCGGCCAGCCAACGATCCAGGGCCCCCTGCTGCTTGGGGGTAAACATCTCCATACCCAGGGCCATCCTGCCCGGATGGCGATTATTCATGGCCTGCAGAACCGCAAGCTGCAAGCGGTGGGAGGCCGGGTTGTCATGGAGCTCCCCCACATAAACCAAGGGATGCAGACTGGCATTGGCCAACATCTGCGCCTCACTGACATAATGACCCGTATCCATATGGAGAATATCGCCCACCTGGGGTTCTGCCGTGGGCAGATAAGGCATCTCACTATTCCACTGCGGCGAACCAGCACAGCCGCCGAGCAGAAGGGCCAGAAGAGATATAGACAGGCTACGAAGAGTCATGGCTCGGGATACTCCTTGATGGATGGACAGGATCTTGGGGTTGGCTGGAAAAAAGGGCTGGCAATGGGTTCGAGGCAGGGAAACACAAAAAGTTCCCAGTCCCCCTTGCTCATTTTTTTTGAGCAGGGCCCAGGGCCACGGCGAAAGGGCCATGTATGGCCAGGCCTTAGGGAGACAAATCACCCTGGCCAACGGCACCCCCCAGGGCTTGAAGGTCCAGACCTGAGGGTTCCTGGAAAACCCGGAGACCAAATTCCGGTAAAACAGCCAGGATGTGATCAAAAATATCCGCCTGGATATCTTCGTAATTGGCCCAGACCTGATCGCTGCTGAACACATAGAGTTCCATGGGCAGCCCCTTGGAGGTCGGGGCCAGATGTCTGACCAGGAAGGTCATGTCCTTATTGATCTTGGGATGGTTGGCCAGGTAGCTCTTGATATAGGCCCGAAAGACGCCGATATTGGTCTGGCGGCGGCCGTTCGGCACAGAGTTGCTCTTAAGATGATGCTCTTGGTTGTAGAGGTCAATCTCTTCCTGTCTCTGCTGAACATAGTCGCTGAGCAGGCCAAATTTATTTAATTTTTCCAGCATCTCGACGCTGCAAAATTGTATTGAGTTCATGTCGAGGCAGAGAGATCTCTTGATTCGCCGCCCCCCAGACTCCGACATCCCCCGCCAGTTCTTGAAGGCATTTGAGACCAGCGCAGAGGTCGGGATAGTGGTAATGGTCTTGTCCCAATTCTGAACCTTGACCGTGTGGATCGAGACATCAACAACATCACCGTCAGCCTCAAACTTTGGCATTTCAATCCAGTCGCCCACCCGTACCATATCATGGCTGACCAGCTGGAGACTGGCAACAAAACCAAGGATGGTGTCTTTGAAAATCAGCAGGACAACTGCAGTCAGGCCGCCGAGGACACTGAAAATCCCCCAGGGCGATTTGGCGGTCAGGGTTGAGACTATGAAGATCCCGGCAAGAATGAAGATGACAATTCTGACCACGGAGAGATAGCCGCCTATGGGCTTTCTCTTCGACACGGCGCTGCGTCTGTAAATCTGGTCAACGGTGTTTAAGGTTGAGTCGATCATCCGGACGGCAAGGACAACCAGAATGGTCATGCACAGGCGCCTTACCACCTCGGCAAAAAAGGGATGCCCCCCAAGGAGGACGTCGACGGTGGCATACACCACGACCACGGGGATCAGGATCGATAGGTGATCAAAAAAATGGTTACGGGCGAGGAGATCGTCCCAGTCAGACTTGCTCAGGGCTGCTGCCCTGACAAAAAAAGGAATCAGCAGATGGATGGTCAGCCTTGACACCAGGTAGGCAAGCAGGGCAATGGCCAAAATGGACAGCACCAGAAGAATAATCTGGGCTGCTGGAACGGGTATACCAGAGTCGGTTAGCAGTTTTTCAAGGAAGGCTTGCATCTGCAATTCTCACTGTAAATAAGCGTGCATGCGTGGCAACGCATCGGCCCATTATATGCCACAGCGGATTATCCCATAAAAACCACCAGGAGACTTCGAAGTGACATAGAGCGTTCCCGGCCGGGGAAAACAGGGGTTAAAGCTGTTCATCCTCCTGGGGAACAAGATCCTTATTTTCTCCGCCAGAATTCTGTTTCTTCTCCAGCTTACGCTGCTTTTTTTCCTCTTTCTTCTTTTTCTTTGCCAATTCCTTCTGGCGTTTTTCATATGAATAATTTGTTCTGGCCAAGACTCTATCCCTGTTAATGCTTTATGGTCGGCGCTACAGACCTTACAGTAAAAAAAAAGACCCCGCAAAAAATGCGGGGCCTTTTCAATGGTCGATGTCAGTTGTTACTTACTGAGCAACGACATTTTCTGCGGCTGGGCCTTTGGGACCATCGACAATGTCGAAGGTTACACGGGCGCCTTCCTGAAGGGTTTTGAAACCGTCAGCCTGAATTGCGCTGTGATGAACGAAAACATCGTTGCCGCCGTCCTGCTCAATAAAACCGAAACCTTTTGCGTCATTAAACCACTTAACTGTTCCTTCTGCCATCTTGTACTACTCCTTTGTGCTGGGTTCCTTTTTGGGAACCGCTTTTGAAATAAGCCGGATCATTTAAGTACGATCCGGTATCAGTTTTGTCGCCAAAACTAAAATGGTGCTGTTGTACCAATTTATCACGCAAAAAACAGGTGGTTACGGCGCAACAACTATTGACTCTGCCCATTGGCAAAGCCAACAAAATGAATTTATATTATTATACCTCGGCCGAAAGGCCGAAGGTGATCACCTGAAAATCCCGGACAGATCAAAGCCGCAAAGGCGATATCGATGTTATGTTATCGTCTTTGAGGAAGGTGCCGGGGCGGAGATGCTCGTTTTCATGCCCTTTAAACTGGGGGTGTAACCCCCCTACAAAGCCCTTACTCAACTATAAAATATAAAACAATATAGAACATTACTCCTTTGTTGCGCAATCGGCAAGCCAAAAACAAAAAAAGATTAAAATACCAAAAGCCAGGCAGCAAACGCCCCTTTCACATGACGCAGGACTCAACATCCACCCAGGTGTCCCTTTGGGCTGAATCCAGACATGCCTCACAGATCCGCACCGCCTCAAGCCCATCCTCACCGGGAATAGGGTTATGCCCCTGTCCTGTTAAATATTGCTGCCATTCATGTAAAAACGGCACAAGGGTTGATACGGGCCCAGCTTTCTGCAATGACTCCACCGTGGCATTATGGATAAATTCCATGGTCCCATGGACCTGGTCCCCCTGGAGCTGGCCATTTTCACCAATAAACTCAAAAAGTCCGGAGCGGGCCGGCCCGACCTTGCTGGCGTCCACAGTACCGACCAGACCATCCTCCATCTCCACCATGGCGATGAGGAGATCCTCCAGGCAGCTGCTATGACGGCAATAGATCGATGCCCGCACCCGTTTCACCCCATAGCCGGTTATGTACCGCAGGGCATCAAAGACATGCACCGCCGTGTGAAGGGTAACGCCAGCCCCGGCAATTTCCGGAACATCCAACCAGTCATGGGGTGTTTGTTCAAGGCGGTGACAGGCCCGAAAGGAGTACAGCCTCCCGACCCGTGGCAACATCTCCTTCAAATTACGGATAGTGGCATTATAGCGCAGGGTCTGGCCCACGGTGAGCGGCAACTTCGCCTCCTTGCACTGCCTGACTATTTCTCCGGCAGTATGCGCATTTATGGCCAGGGGTTTTTCCACCAGAAGAGGTTTTTTTTCTTCAACACACAGGGTGGCGATCGCACCATTCAGATTTGGCGTTGTAACCACTATGACCGCATCCACAGCAGGATCCCGCACGAGATCCCGCCAATCAGCATGCCAGCGCACCCCCCATTGGGCAGCCTGCGCCGCTCCCTGCGGGGAACGCCTGCTAATGGCTGCCAGCTTGAGCCCAGGCACATCCCGGAGAATGTGACCGGCGTACCTGCTACCATGGCGGCCCGCACCGATAATTCCCACATTCATTTCTATGACCTCCCTGCAAAAGGGGTTTGCAACAAAAGGATGGAGCCTTAGGGTGATGGCTGAGAGAAGATGACCTTACTGCTTCAGTATTGCATTGATCCTGATCAATGATAAGCAATATTTTCTAAGGCAACGGGACGCTGCTGGAGCATGACAGCCCCCCCTGGCCCCCATTGAAGCATTTCATTAATCTCTTACGATAACATCCAAATAGTAATGACAAGTAAGGATAAGGTTGTTAAGCAGGAGGATGTGTGTATTTTTTTCTGTAAAATCTTCACAAAAGGTGTCTCAAATGCTGGTTGCCCTTCGCCCCCTCACCCCGTTTTTCCTGATCCTCTTCTCCCTCTGTTTCATCGAAGTTGGCCTGATAACCGATTATGCTGATGCTCGGTCAAGGGGCGGAGGCCGCTCTTTCAGTCGCTCAACAACTCCAAAACAGGTCACTAAGCCTGCCACCTCCCAAACCACCAAGTCCGGCATAGGCCGAGGCCTGGCCGGCGGTCTCATCGGTGGCATGCTCCTGGGCAGTATGTTCGGTATGGGGGGTTCAGGTCTGGGAATCTTGCCCATCCTGATCCTTGCCGGTGTTGCATTTTTCATATATCGCCGGTTCGCCAGCCGTTCCATGGCTACCCCCGGAAACTACAATCAACCCTCCGGGGGGGGCGGCGCTTTTGCCGGCCACCCCTTTGGCACTGGGGCGGACGACAATACCCCGTCATCCCATGACCCTGTGGCCGATGGCATGGCGATGATTCGTCAAAATGACTCTGGTTTTGATGACCAATATTTTCTGGAAGTTGCCTCGGATGTCTTTTTTAAGGTTCAGGCCGGTTGGATGCGCCGGGACCTCAGCTCCTACACCCACCTTCTGGGCACCAA
>JAUVQZ010000258.1 GCA_030597865.1 Pseudomonadota bacterium
ATTTTTGCCTGGGGCAGGGCCTTTTTCACCCGGGAGATAATAGGCGAGGTGATGGCAATATCCGCTCCCAGGGTAACCCGGGAGAGGATGAAGACCTTTTTTACGGCTCGCCTTTGATCCGGGCTGAGGCTGCGGGGGCTGCTCAGCTTTTTATGGCGGCTCAGGAGGCTCTCCTGGTCCGTCAGTTGGAGGTCCTGGAGGATCTCTTGTGTCTCCCGGCCCTTTGGGGTGGGGCAGAAGGTCAGGATCATGGTGACAAGAACCCTGTTGGCCACCTCAACGCCGTGGCTGCTGAAATCGTCACAGAGGGGCAGGATGATCTGGCCATAGAGACTTGAGGAGGCTTTTTTTTGCAGGTCAGGCTCCGGGCCTAGGGCCATCTGGGTGAGCAGGACAATAATATCAAGGGGCGCGGATAAACCCCTCGCCACCGCCTCCATGAAAATGGCGGCCAGATGACTTGGCAGAGCGGGCCCTGGCTTTATGTTTGGATTGCTAAGCTGTGCGGGCATTTACTCGAGGGGAAGACCTGCCTGGACCCAGTTGATCATGCCGCCCTTTAGGATGGCAAGATCACGGTAACCCATTTTGTAGAGAAATCGGGCGCAGATGGGGGACTGCTTTTCGGCATGGTCAATAATGATGATGCTCTTGTCCGCCGGTAATTGTTCATACTGGCCATGGAGATCATCAAGGGGGATTTTAACGGCCTTTTTGATCACACCCACCTGGCTCACCTCCTCACCACGGATATCGAGAAGAAAGGCGCTGTCCATTCTCCTGTAGACCTCCAGGGGCCCAAGGATCTGTGGTTTGATGTCAGGATAGGCGGTGAAATGGATGATGGGGAGATTGCGCTGTCTCCAGCCCGGCAGCCCGGCGGTAAAGATTCTGACCTGCTCATAGCCGAACTCCATGGCCGTGCGGGCGGCGCGCCGGCTCTTGGTGCAGCGGAGCCCCTTACAGTAAAAGATGAGCAGGGTGGATTTATCCTGGGGCAGCAGGGGGTGATCGGCCCGCATATGGCTGGAGGGGATATTCACCGAACCGCTGATCGCCTCCTCGTTGTACTCAATGGGGCTCAAGGCGTTTATGAGCAAGAACGGCGCAGCCCCCTTTCTCACCTCAATGAGCTGGTCAATGGTGATGGTGGCAAAACGTTCAGCAGAGGCAAGGGAGACCATAAGGCAGACGAGGAGAGCTGTCACTGTAAGGGATACGGATAATCTGATTTTCATGGGGTCTCCTTTTCCGACTTTTTCAGGCGCCAGTTAAGGGCCTGTCTGGTGACTCCCAGCATGTCGGCGGCAATGGCCTGATTGCCACCGGAACGATGCAGGGCCTCCTGGATGAGGAGGTTGCTCGATTCCTTCAGGGTGGGGAGCTGCTCCAGGACATGGAAGGGCGTGGCATCTTCATCACTGGGCGGGGCACTTACAACGGTGCTGTCAAACGAGGTGGTTTGACTCTGGATATACTTTCTGAAACTCTCCATGGAAAGCATCTTTTCCTTATGATGGCTCAGGGCATCAAAAATAATATGGTTAAACTCCCTGATATTCCCCGGATAATTATAGGTGGCCAGCAGCAGGGTGAGTTCCTTGGGACAGGCTGGTTTCTTTTTTGCTAATTTTTTTGCCCCTTCAGCCAGAAAGAAGTCAAAGAGGAGGGGAATGTCATCAAGGCGTTCGCGCAGGGGGGGGATGTGGATGTGATGGGCCCGCAGGCGGAAGAAGAGATCGGTGCGGAACCCCCCCTCTTTCTGCAAGGTGTCGAGGTCGCGATGGGTGGCAAAGATCATGCGGGCATCGGTCTTTCTGGCCAGGTCGCTGCCCAGCTGAAAATATTCCCTCTCCTGGAGAAGGCGGAGAAGTTTTATCTGTGATGATTGGGAGAGGTCGCCGATTTCATCGAGGAACAGGGTGCCGCCGGCCGCCTTCTTGATCAGTCCGTCCCTGGCGCTGTCAGCCCCGGTAAAGGCCCCTTTCCGGTGGCCAAAGAGGGTGTCTGCGAACATGGTGTCATCAAGACCGGCGGCATTTGCCACCACAAAGGGGGCGTCGCCGTGGCAGAGCTTATGGACGGCCTTGGCAAAGAGCTCCTTGCCCACTCCGGTCTCGCCGGTGATAAGGACCGGTTCGCAGCTGGTGGATATGGCCTCCATGTACTGGAACAGGGCCCTCATTTTCTTGTTGTGGGTGATAATGTGGGCAAAGGCCTCGGGATGGTCCAGCTTGTCTTCAAGAAAATGTTCTTTTAAGGAGGAGTTTTCCCGCCGGAGTTTACCCACCTCAATGGCCCTTTCCACCCCGGAAATGAGTCTGTTTTCCTCAGAGACCTTGGTGAAATAATCAAAGGCGCCCTGTTTGATACAGTTGACAGCGGTATCGACCTGGTCGAGGCCGCTGATAATAATCACCGGAATATGGGGGAACTCTTCAACCGCCTTGATGAGGATCTCAGCGCCGTTGATATGGGGCATGGTGAGATCAAGCACCATCACGGCAATGGCCTGCTTGCCCAAGATATCCATGACCTGCCGGCTATCCTGGCAGGTGAGAATGTTATTGATGCCGGCAGAGCGCAGGCTGAGGCTGAAGCTGTTCAGCCACACCTCTTCATCGTCAATAAGAAGGACGGGTTGGATTGGATATTTATTTTTACTCATGGGGTGCAACCTTTACGAAGAGCAGAGCTGTCAACGGGTTTAAAGGCAAGGGTAACGGTGGTTCCCCTACCAAATTTGCTTTGAAATTGCATGGTGGCGTCATGTTCCTTGATGATGCCGGCAGAAACGGAGAGACCCAGCCCTGTTCCGCCCATGGTCCTTTTTGAGGTGTAAAAGGGATCCGTGACCTTGGTGATGGCCTGGGGGTCAATGCCGCCCCCCTCATCAATGACGGCAACCCTGATCAGATTTGCCTTGTGGTCAAAAGAGGTGGTGATGGTAATGGCCTTGTCAGGGCCGCTCAGGGCCTCGCAACTGTTTTGAATGAGATTGATCACCACCTGCTCCAGGCGTTGTCGATTACCGAGAATAGGTGGGATATCTGCCAGTTTGGTGCTGAAATGATCGGTGGCGTTCTTGATCTTATTAAAGGTAAGACGGCCGGCGGCCTCAACAACCGAGTTCAGGTCAATCTCGTCGAAGAGAGGGGCACTGTCCTGGCGGGCATAATCCTTAAGATCCATGACAATCTGTTTGATGCGTCGACCGCTGTCCTCAATGTCCTCGCATATATTGGGGATCTTGCCACGCATCTCCGAGTAGTCGAGGCCAC
>JAUVQZ010000066.1 GCA_030597865.1 Pseudomonadota bacterium
CGTCCACGGCAAAGGAAAAGGCCTTCCAGAAGAGATGGGCCTGCTCAACATCCTGGCCCCCGAGAATGGCCTCCATATCCCGGCTGTATGCTGCTATGTCAAACGATTGTTGGCCCATGCACTCCCCATGTATTTAAGTGGAATCTATTATCTTACACAACTGTTTGCTTTTGACAACAGCTTGTTGCTGCCTGACGGTAAGGAAGGGTTAAGGTGGAGAGAAAGTTATGTTTTTACAGAAAAAGAGAGCGGTGGCCTGCTGCCCTGATTATTTTGGCCAGATGAGGTAGTATAAGAGGAAAGAGTTAGCCCTTGAGGGCTGGATCAATATCTTCAACCAGCCGCTACCATTACCGGATAAACGGTGAAGATTCACTAAACGAGGAAGCCCATGGCCCGTCGCAGCAAGAGAGCGAAATTTAAAAAAAGAAAGGCGGAGAATCGCGACCAGTCCCATGCCGGCCGGCGCGAAAAGCAGCGTCGTGTTGATACGGAGCCGGACCGGATTGTGGCGGTCATCCATCACCGTGGCGGGGTGGCTGACTCCAAGGAGATCTTTCACGACCTTGATTGGCCCCGTTCCACCCGCCGGGACCTCTACCTTCTCCTGGATGCCCTGGTCAAGCAGCGGGTGCTTGTTGATGCCGGTGACAGGTCCTATGGTGTCAATCCCAGGGATTTTGCCGAAGGCACCCTGGTGGTAAACCCCAAGGGTTTCGGTTTTGTCACCCTGACAACGGTTGACAGGGCCAAGGATGAGAAGGATGTCTTTGTCCCCGGCCGGTTCCTGGGTAGCGCCATCCATGGTGATACCGTCCTTCTCCAGCTGGTTGGTGGTAGCCGTGGCCGGCGTGAGGGCCGGGTGGTTGCCGTGGTGAAACGGGGACTCGATCGTCTGGTGGGCATCATTGTTGATGGGCTGGTTACCCCTGATGATAGCCGCCTGAGGATCACCGTTAAGGTCGAACCCCAAGGGGGCTTGGCTGCCAAAAATGGCGACGCTGTCATGGTCGCCCTTGAGGAGTTTGGGGCTGAAAGCCGTTCTGCCACCGGCCGGGTGGTTGAGGTCCTTGGCAACCCCGGATCCGCCAAGGTGCAGATGGAGATGGTTATCCGTAATTTTGACCTTCCCCACGAGTTTTCCGATGAGGTGAAGGACCAGGTTGCCAAGATAAGCGCCAAGGTCGAGGTGGGGGAGAATCGCGAGGACCTGCGTGACATCTTCCATGTCACCATTGATGGCGAGACGGCCCGGGATTTTGACGATGCCGTCTGTGTTGAGAGGCTAAAAAAGGGCTTTCGCCTCTACGTCTCCATTGCCGATGTCAGCCATTATGTGGTGCCGGATAGCCCCTTGGATAAAGAGGCCTACCAGCGCGGCACCAGTGTCTATTTTCCGGCCGGGGTCCTGCCCATGCTGCCGGAGCGGCTCTCCAACGGCCTGTGCAGCCTTAACCCTGATGAGGATCGCTACGCCTTTACCGCTATCCTCGACTTTGACGATTCCGGCAAGAGGCTGAAGGGCCGTTTCTGCCGGGCCGTGATCAGGAGTCGATTTCGCCTCACCTATAACCGGGTCTGGGAGATTATCCAGGGTAATCTTGGCGAGGCAGGGGATGATGTGCTCAAAGGGCCGGTGGATATCATGGCCGAGCTCGGCACCCTGCTTGGCAAGAGGAGGATGGGCCGGGGGGCCATTGGCTTTGAGCTGCCCGAGGTGGAGATTATGGTGGGGGATGACGATAGGGTTGAGGCCCTCCAGAAGAGGGAGCGCAATCAGGCCCATAAACTCATTGAGGAATTTATGCTGGCCGCCAATGAGGCGGTGGCTGAGACACTGTCCGATGCCAAGGTGGGTATCCTGTACCGGATCCATGATGCCCCGGATCCCGCCAAGGTGGAGGAATTTGCCGATTTTGCCCACTCCTTCCTGGGCAAGCTTCCCAAGGCCGCCAGTACGCCGCAATGGTTTAATGCGGTGCTTGCCAAGGCCGTGGGCACCCCCAAGGAGTATGTGGTTAATAATCTGCTGCTCAGGGTCATGAAGCAGGCCTGCTACAGCCCTGAGAATGCCGGCCATTTCGGCCTGGCCGCCGACTATTATGGCCATTTTACCTCCCCCATCCGCCGCTACCCCGATCTTCAGGTTCACCGGGCCCTGGGTGGCTGGCTGACAGGGGCCAAGGTCTCTGCCAAGGCCAACAGGGACAGACTCCTTGATGCCGGTGATTTTCTGTCAAAGAGGGAGCGGGTTGCCGTGGATGCCGAGCGGCAGATGGTGGGTAGGCTCAAGGCCCAATACATGGCCAAGCACATAGGCGACAGCTTCCCGGGCATCATCTCCGGGGTCACGGATTGGGGACTCTTTATTGAGCTTGATGAGCTGATGGTCAGTGGCGCCATAGCCTTGGCCGATATGGCCGGTGATTATTACTTCCTGGAGGAGAAGATGCATCGCCTGGTGGGCAAGCGGACCGGTAAGCGCTACCAGCTTGGCGATCTGCTCACCGTTCGGGTGGCCAGTGTCGATCTCCTGACCTATCGGGTCAATTTTGTCATTGAAGAGGATGTGCCCTTGAAGGATGAGGGATGAAGGATGAAGGTATCTCCTTTGTCAACTTCCGTAGGCGCGATCTCGCTCGCGACATTTGAATTTTGGGAAGGGTTAGGCTGTGGGCGTCCATAAGAAATTAGAGGCTGTGAAAGAACAGTTGGCCGGGGTGCGGGTGGTGTTGGTGCGCCCCAAGTATGGTGAGAATGTCGGGGGCGCGGCCCGGGTCGCCCATAATATGGGGATCAGCCGTCTGGTGGTGGTGGCCCATGGCATGCCGGAACAGGCGGCCATGGAGAAAATGGCCACCCACCATGCCAAGGATCTCATTACAAATCTCACCCTGGCCCCAACCCTGGCTGAGGCGGTGGCCGATTGTTCCTGGGTTGTTGGCACCACGGCCCGTCAGGGCAGGCGCCGGTTTTTTCTGGAAAATCCGGCCCAGATGGTGGAGCACCTCCTGCCTAAACTTGCCAAAAATCAGGTGGCCCTGGTCTTTGGCCCTGAGAATCAAGGCCTGAGTAATGCCGAGCTTGAGCTCTGCAATGCCACGGTGACCATTCCCACCGCTGATTTTTCCTCCCTCAATCTGGCCCAGGCCGTGGGCGTCCTGTGCTACGAGCTCTTCAGCACCATGATGGCCCGCAAGGAGAGTCCTGCTGCTGCACCGTCCCAGGCCTCGTCACGGGTGCTGACTGCCATGTATGATGATCTGGAGAAGAGCCTGCGGGCCATTGGCTATCTGCAGGAGTCGGACCTGGGCTACTGGCGTCATAATATCAGCCATTTTTTTAACCGCATCGGTCTGCGGGCCAGGGAGGTCAAGCTGGTCAAGGGCATTTGTCAGCAGGTGCAATGGCTGGCCGAGGGCAGGCCGGTAAAGGGGGGCGGGCGAAAATAAGAAGAGGAGAGTTGCAGATTCAGCCTTGCAGCGCTTTTTTCACCGTTAGCCCAAGCTCCTCAAGGGTGTAGGGCTTCTTGATGAAACCGCCGGCCCCTAGACGGGCAGCCTTTTTCACCTCATCGCTCTCGGAAAAGCCGCTGGCGATGATCGCCTTCTGGGCCGGATGATCTTTTATGATTTCTTCATAGGTCTGGCGGCCGTTAATGCCCGGATCCATCAGCATGTCCAGAATGATGAGGTCGGCATCTCTGTCTGCCATGTGGCTGATGGCCTCCTCCCCGGAACCCACGGTTTCGACCTTGTAGCCCAGCAGGCTTAGGGTCTGGGCGGCAATATCACATTGATGGGGTTCGTCATCCACCACCAGGATCTTTTCACCGTTTCCCTGCAGCTCCTCAGGCATAATAGTATGGGGAGTCTTGTTTTCCGGCGCGGAGGTGGCGGGAAAGAGCAGGGTGAAGGTTGTGCCCTGGCCATTGCTCGCCACGCTGACATGACCGCCGTGATCCTGCATGGCGTTCCAGACCACGGCCAGGCCAAGACCGGTGCCGCTGCGGCCCATCTTCTTTCTTGTGTAAAAGGGTTCAAAGATGTGTTTGAGGTCGGTGGCTGCAATGCCGGGGCCGTTGTCAGTGACGGTCATCTCCACATGGTCGCCTGGTTTCAAACCGTTTATGGCGTTTGACCCGGTGGTAAGCCGGTTTTGGGTGCCGATGATAATGGTGCCTGAATTGCCCAGGGCCTCGGCGGCATTCATGACCAGGTTCATCAGACATTTTCGGACATGAACCGGGGAGCAGAATATGTTGGCAAGTTTCGGGGCGAATCTGGTCTTGATCTCCACCTCGGGATAGAGGGCGAGGAGTTTCTGGCCCTCAGGAGAGGCAAGATAGTCGAGGATGATGGTGTTGATCTGGGCGACCTCGCGAACCTTGGCGGCGCTCCGGGCCACGGTGAGCAGGTCGGCAACCACGGCTGCGGCCCGCAGGCCTGATTCGCGAATGGCGGTGATCGGCTGGCGCAGGTCGCTCTCCTTGGGAAGCTTCATGAGCAGCAGTTCCGGATAACTCACCACGCCCGAGAGGATGTTGTTAAGGTCATGGGCCACGCCTCCTGCCATGAGGCCGATGGCCTCCATTTTTTCAGCCTTTTGTAGTTTGGCCTCGGTGATCTTTCTCTCGTCAATCTCGGTGATGAGTTTTTGGCTCCGTTCTTCCACCCTCTCTTCAAGCTCGCGATTATTGCGGGCCAGTGAGAGGTTGAGGTCAACAATCTTCTGAACCAGAGAGCCATAGCTGAAATAGAGGATGACAAAGGATACACCGGTCAGGAGGGAGATGAGTAAAAGGGCCGAGAGCAGCAGGGACCGGCCCTTGTTAACCTCGCTGGTGATATCCAGCGCCACAAAGAGGTTGCCCACCGCCTTGCCCTGGAAGTTGGTCAACGGGTTTACATTGTCGATAATATACGTTTTATCCTCCACCTTGACGGTCTGCCGGCCTTTGAGCCAGTCAATATCCGCTGGCATTTTCTTGAAAAGGGCACGTTCGGTTGACTCAATGGTGTGGGTGGAGCCGGCAATTCCTTTTTGGTATTGGGGCCGGATGGTTGCGTATTCGTTGTTGGAGATGGCCAGGCCGACCGGGGTTTTCAGGCCCTTGTTAAGGGTGTCAAGGAGCATCCTGCCTTCGATACCTATCTGTACGGCGCCTAGATACTCCCCCTCATAATAGACAGGTTGCACCACCCGGTATTGCAGACCTATATAGCCGGTGGTGAAGCCTGAACGTTGACGGCGATCCTTATTGACCGCGACCACGTCCGGTCGCATCTCGCTGACATCCTGGCCGAAATTCTCCGGGTTGTGGACGCGGAGAAAGGCGGTGTTGTCCGGGAGAATCCAGCCCAGGGTAGAAAAATGGGGGTTTTCTTTTTTGAAAATATCGAAAAAAGGCGTGCTGAGACTCAGGAGACGCTGCCGGTCCCGGTCAGCAAAGGCCTTAATAAGCTGTTCTCTGCTGTCAGAGGATTTATAGTTTACGAAACTTTTTATACGGAGGCTGTATTGTTTGCTGGCCTGGTCAATCAAGACATTGGCCACAATATTGGCGCTTTCAGACTTCTTTGCGATAATGTCCTGCAGATGTTGGCGATTTTGTCCGGAGAGGAGGGTGAAGAAAATTGCAGAGATGGTCAGGATGACCAGGAGCACTGCGGTGATGGCCTTCGTTCTGGTGCTCATGGTTGACAGATGCCCTTGATATGGGGGGCGATGGGGGATTGGCGGACTGGTGAGAGGGTTGTCGGCATGGAGAAAGTAGACTCACGGAAAAAGTTTGATCCAGTATAAATTGACTGCATCGTGATTGCAAGGGGGAAACGGCTGTCCTTTGTTGCCAGGCAAGGTGTCCATGGCCGGGCCTCTTTTATGTGGAAAAAGCGGGATGGGCCATGAAAAGAGTTGAGGAATACATAAATGTTGCCTAACTTAGGAAGTGATTTTAGCTTTTTATGTACAATTCTGGTTGGCGCGGCACCAGTGCCGAAGCACATATATTAAACCCATATTGGAATAACCATGCCTTTTCACGGAGAGATCTCTAAATTTTTCCCGCCGGATCTGCTCGAGTATCTGGCCTCCTTTGGTAAGGACGGTGTTTTAACCGTCAAAGAACCGGAACCGTTGCTGATTACCATTAAGGATGGCTGCGTGGTTGATGCCTTTTCCGCCCGGGCCGATGCCAAGCTTCTGCGCACCCTCTACTTTCGGAGGGTTATTGATAAGGAAAAATATCAGTATATTGCCAAGGCCCGTTCCGAGACATCTCTCTCCATTCGGGAGATTTTGGCTAAGCTCAACCTCTTTTCCATGTCCTCTGTCCAGGCAGAGCTGATCATGGCCATTGAGGAGGTTGTCTTCCAGTTTTTCCTGCTGAAATCAGGGGCCTTTGTCTTTAATGAGACGGCGATCAGCCATGCTGTTTCCAGCACCAGGCTCTATCCTGTTGATTTGATGTACGAGCTCACCAGTCGGGTTGATGAGTGGAATGAATATCAAGCCGCCCTTGGTGGCTTGGGCCAGGTTGTATTGCTCACCGAGTCTGGCCGGGAGGCGGAACCGGCCAATAAGAGTGAGGATATTATTTATCGGATGATCAATGGCGACAACTCCATTGAAAAGATTGTCAATCAGGCCCCCCTGCCACGATTTTTCGCCTTAAAATTCATTGCCAACGGGGTTCTGAAGGGCTGGCTTTCTTTGACAGGAGTCCCGGAGGTAGGGGCCTTGGCAGAAAAAGACAGGGTGTGCGCCCAGCCCAACCTGTTCCTCGATTTCAAGAGAAGTTTTAAAGAGGTGCTGCATGGGGAAAGCATGCGCCGCAAGGTTGAGCATACCCTGCTATTTTGTAAGAATTATTTTGATGTTACCCTGATACTGTCGGTGAAAAAGGGCAAATTATTCCGCTGTCTTGCCTTTCGTAAGGATGGCATGGGGCGACTGGGCAGTGAGACGATCAATAGGCAACCCCACATTGTCAAGGACCAGGTTTTGGTGACGGCCTGTGAAAAGGGGTTGTCTTTTTTTGGCAAGGTGTATGACAGCGAATTTTTTGAGGACCTTATTGATCTCCCTGTTGAGGGCGAGTGCGGTCTTATCCCCATCGAGGTCACCGCTGACAGCGCCAAGCTCATCTTTGCCGTCAACAGTAAGGAGAGGCAGGGCATGAGTCCCCTCCATTTTCTGGATCTCCTCTCCTGGGTCATTGCCCCGGCCCAGACCGCTAAGCTCAGTAACGACGCTGCCCCGGCCATGCCTGAAAATATTGGTGAGGACAAGGCCACCAGGCTCATTGCCCTCACGGATGAGCTGCCGCCCATGCCCCATGTGGTGGGCCAGGCCCTGAAGATTATTGGTGATCCGGAAAGCTCCCTGGAGGAGCTTGCCGCTGTTCTGGCCCAGGACCAGTCCCTGTTGGCCATGATTATCAAGGTTAGCAATTCCGCCCTCTACAGTACGGGGCAGGAGATCAGCTCCCTGCAGACAGCTATCACCAAGCTTGGAGTCAATATCGTCCGCAGCCTGGTGCTCACCGCCTCTACCCAGGCCGTCTTTCCCAGGGATGATGTCAAGATCGGTGGTTTTGGCAAGGCCCTCTGGGGCCATTCCAAGGAATGCGGTCTGGCGGCCCGGCGTCTGGCGCAGAGCATCGCCTATCCTGATCCTGAAGAGGCCTTTGTGGGCGGGCTCCTCCATGATATTGGCCGGCTGGCTATCCTGATGGGCCACCCGGATGAGTATGCTGAAATTGATCGGCTCAACTGTGCCGGTCAGAAAGGGCTGCTCCAGGCGGAGCAGGACCTCCTCGGCTTTGACCATACTATTATCGGCCAGATGCTGGTCCAAAAATGGTCCATGCCCCCGGCGCTTCAGGCCTGGGTTGAGCAGCACCACCGGCCCCAGGAGGCCACGGATAGATTTCAAACCCTGGCCAATATCACGGCCATGGCTGATTATCTCAGTCTCCAGGTGGGCAAGGCCCCCGGCGTCAAGGAGCTTGATGAGTGGCAGGATATCAATGTCGTACAGCAGGGGCTTGGTCTGGATGACGCGGAGCTCGAGGGGCTTAAGGGCCAGCTACACGAGGATTTCCGTCAGGCTAACATCTTTGATATGGCCTGAAAATCACCAGCAACCCTTGGTAATACTCCCCCCTGATCTTTTTTGTCCTTCCAGACACCTCACCCCTTTGCCCACGGCCGGATTCATGCTAGGTTGCCCCTTTAAAGGTGAAGAGGGCATTATGTATGGATATTCATCCCCAGGAAAAGGGCAGACGTGATGTGCTGCGGCAGGAGGTATTGGCCCGCCGTGACCAGTTGCCGGCACAGGAATGGCGAGAAAAGAGTCGTGCCCTGGCCCTTCGGCTGGGGAGTCTTGGCTGTTTCAACCAGGCCCGGGCCATTCTCTTTTTTGTCAGTTTTCGCAGCGAGGCAGACACCTTCTTTCTGATCCGCCAGGCCCTGGAGAATGGCGTGCAGGTGGCGGCCCCCCTGACCGTCAGCAGGGATAAAGAACTCAAGATTTTTGTCATTAGGGACCTGGAAAACGATCTTGTCCCTGGCTATCAGGGAATTTTGGAGCCGGACCCGAGGCGCTGTCCCCAGCTGGATCCTGCCCTCCTTGATCTCGTTATTGTGCCGGGCTCGGTCTTTGATCGCCAGGGAGGCCGGATGGGCTATGGCGGCGGCTATTATGATCGTTTCTTGGCCAACAGGGCGCCCCAGGCCGTTAGGGTTGGGGTATGTTTTGACCTGCAGCTGGTGGACAAGGTGGCCATGGCAGCCCATGACCAGTATCTTGACTATGTGGTAACAGAATCGCAAATCGCCGGAACCGCTCGCCATTGCTAAGATACAGAGGCAGCAAGGCAGCAACGAAGGGGCGAAGGCGGATTTGCCAGAAATAAATGAAAAAAGAGGACATCGCTGTGAGCACTGCAATTTTCCGTGACAATCTCTACCTCCTCCATGACCCGGGCTTTGACCATGTGGAATGCCCGGACCGCTTAAAGGTGGTGTATGACCAGCTTGACAATCCCGATATTGCCCGGCAGTTTGTGTTTCCCAAGGCTGAACCGGCCCCCTTTGAAATTTTGAATCTTAATCACAGCAAGGCCCATATCGAACGTATTGCCCAGACCGCAGGCCGTACCTTTGATGCCTTGGATCAGGACACCACCACATCGGCCAAGTCCTATGACGCCGCCTGCCTGGCTGTTGGCGCCGTGGTGGAGGGGACGCGGATGGTGGTGGAGGGCGAGGTGGATAATTGTTTCGCCCTGGTCCGGCCCCCCGGCCATCATGCCGAGCATGACCGGGCCATGGGCTTCTGCCTCTTTAATAATGTGGCCATTGCCGCCCGTTATGCCGTGGACAGGCTGGGCCTCAAGCGGGTTATGATCATTGACTGGGACCTCCATCATGGTAACGGTACCCAGAATTCCTTTGCTGATACCGATGAGGTTCTCTACTTCTCCACCCATCAGTTCCCCTATTATCCCGGCACCGGCGCCATCCATGAGACCGGTCAGGGCAAAGGGGAGGGCTATACGGTCAATGTGCCCCTGGGCGCCGGTCTTGGTGATGAGCATTACGCCCGCATTTTCAATGGCATACTGGCCCCGGTTGTCCGCCAGTATAAGCCGGAACTTATACTGGTTTCAGCCGGCTACGACACCGCCCTCAATGATCCCTTGGGCGGCATGAGTATTACGAAGGATGGTTTTTCCTACATGACCAGGAAGGTGGTGGAGCTGGCCGATGAGGTGTGTGATGGCCGGCTGCTGCTCACCCTGGAGGGGGGCTATGATCTCCAGAGCCTTGCCAATGGTGTGCTGGTCGGGCTGACAGAGATGCTTGGCCGTGGCACCTTGACGGAAGAGGTGTTGGCTAAACTCAGCGCCACAGACATCCCCTTTCCTGCCTTTGATGCCGCCCTGGCAGGGGCAGCGCGGAAATGGGATTTTTCCTGAGCAGCCCTATTGAACTTCACCTGAGGGAAGGGTAGTATGCCTTGTTTTGTGGCATGGACGGGGCTGTGCCGGTTGAATGCCAGTGGCCCTGAAGGACCTCGATAAAAGAGAAGAGATATGAGTATTTCCAAAGAAGAAGTGATGAAGGTCGCTAACCTGGCCCGCCTTGAGCTTTCTCCGGATGAGGTTGAGAGTATGACCGATCAGCTCGCCACCATCCTTGGCTATGTGGATAAGCTGGACGGGATTGACTGCCGTGATATCGCACCCACCACCCATGTTTTGGCCATTGAAAACGCCTTTCGCGATGATGTGGTGCAACCCTCCCTTTCCCAGGCAGAGGCCCTTGCCAATGGCCCCCTGCACAATGGCGAGGCCTTTGTGGTGCCGAGGGTCATCTAAGCTTTGTTGTGGACAGATAATTTCAAAAATGAACTGTAGATAAATTCCAATGGAACTAAGTGCCTTAACAATCCACCAAGTACAGGAACTGCTGGCCAAGGGTGAAACCTCAAGCGTTGAGGTGACAAACGCCGTATTTGAGCGCATGACAGCGGTAGAGCCCCAGGTTGCGGCCTATATAACGGAGAATCGTGATCAGGCCCTGGCCCAGGCGGCCAATGCCGATGCCATGCGGGGGCGCGGCGAGGGCGGCGCCCTCTGCGGTATCCCCCTTGCCATCAAGGATGTCATCTGCACCAAGGGCCTGCGCACCACGGCCGGCTCCCGCATCCTGGAGAATTTCATCCCCCCCTATGATGCAACGGTGATGGAGAAGTTACAGGACCAGGGCGCCGTCTGTGTCGGCAAGGTGAGTATGGATGAATTTGCCATGGGATCCGGCAATGAAAACTGCGCCTTTGGCACCCCCCATAACCCCTGGCATCTTGACCATATCTGCGGTGGTTCCAGCGGTGGTTCTGCGGCAGCGGTGGCAGCTGATGAGTGTATGGCCTCCCTCGGTTCGGATACCGGTGGCTCCATCCGTCAGCCCGCCTCCCATTGCGGCATGGTGGGGCTGAAACCAACCTATGGCCGGGTCTCCCGTTTCGGCCTCCTGGCCTTTGCCTCTTCCCTGGACCAGATCGGTCCCATCACCAAGGATGTGGCTGACGCAGCTCTTATGCTGAATGCCATTGCCGGTTATGACCCCCGCGACTCAACCTCGGCCCAGGTTGCTACCCCGGATTACACCAAGGCCCTTGTTGCTGGCCTGGACGGACTCACCGTGGGTGTGCCGGAGGAGTATTTTGGCGCCGGCCTTGATCCGGAGGTGGAAGGGGTTATTCGCCACGGTATTGACCAGCTCAAGGCTGCCGGTGCCAAGGTCAAGGAGGTCTCTCTGCCCCATACCGAGTACGGGGTGGCCGCCTATTATATCATTGCCCCGGCCGAGGCCAGCTCCAACCTGGCCCGTTATGACGGGGTGCGCTACGGGCGGCGTGATATGGATGCCAATTCCCTGGTCGATCTCTACAGGCGCAGCCGCTCCCAGGGCTTTGGTGATGAGGTCAAACGCCGTATTCTCATCGGCACCTATGCCCTTTCTTCCGGCTATTATGATGCCTATTACAAGAAGGCCTCCCAGGTGCGGACCTTGATTGTCGAGGATTATAAACAGGCCTTCAGCCAATGCGATGTCCTGGTCAGCCCGGTGACGCCCACCCCGGCCTGGAGGATTGGCGAAAAGACCAGTGATCCTCTGAGCGTCTACCTTTCCGACCTTCTCACCATTCCTGCCAACCTGGCCGGTGTGCCCGGCATGTCTGTCCCCTGCGGCTTCAGTGGGGCGGGTCTGCCCATCGGCCTCCAGCTCCAGGGCAGTCATTTCAGTGAAGAAACTCTGCTCAGGGTCGCCCATAATCTTGAGCTGCGCCTGGATATTGCGGGCAAGAAACCAGCCTTATAATGTCCATACCATAAAGGTCAGCCGCTCTTCTTTGTCGCCGGGCTGTCTCTTATGGTGATAATGTGTGAATGATGAAATTGAACGTCAGCGATAATATAAAAAGCCTCATCCCCTATCCTCCCGGTAAACCATTGAAGGAGCTGGAGCGGGAGTATGGGATTACCGGGTCCATCAAGATGGCCTCCAATGAGAATTCCCTGGGGCCCTCGCCCAAGGCCATGGAGGCCATTGCTAATTGTCTGGGCAATCTGCACCGCTATCCGGACGGCAGCTGTTATTATCTGGCCCAGGCCGTGTCTGCCAAGCTGGGACTGTTGCCGGAGCTGGCGCGCAGTCGATACTTCGAGTCGGGGTTCTGGCTGATTCGCGAGATGCGCCCGGGCCCGCGCCCGCTCGACGTGCTGGCGCAGGTGCTCGAGCGCGCCGACGACGACGCGCCCTTCGCCTATGAGACGGTCCAGGAGCTGCTCGAAGCGCACACGCCGGCGAAGCGTCTGCTGCTGCTGGTCGATCAGTTCGAGGAGGTATTCACGC
>JAUVQZ010000086.1 GCA_030597865.1 Pseudomonadota bacterium
AAGAGGGATTGGCCCAGGGCAACAAGCAATGCCAGCTCCTGCCTGCGCTGGTCATGGAAGACATTCTCCTGGATCCTGATCATACCGTCCAGGGGGTCAAAAAAGGAGTACACCCTATCCCATTGCTGGCAACGCCCCCAGTCTGCCTCAGCCACCAATTCCACGCCACGGACATTGGCAAGATGATCATGGGGAATATCCCAATGGCGCCAGAAAATCTCCAGCAGGGCGCTGCGCACCGAGCCAACCATGGGCATCTGCAAAAGCTCCTCAAACTTATGGATACGCTGATCCGGAGTCTGTCGCTCCCTACAGATGAGAGGCAACAGACTGACATAGCCGTTACCACCCGCCACATCAGCCCGTTCAGCATGCTCCCGCACACTCCAGATGACCTTGACGGCCTGGGCCAGGGCTGCCGGGCCATGCTGAACCCTGCGGCGCTGCAGGGCCGCCTCGGAAAAGATCTTGGCCTCCACCGGCATCAGGCCAAGCTGCCAGACCTCGCCACGGTCAAGGAAAATCGGCACCTTAGACTCCACGGCATAACTCTGGAGGATGGATCCGGGGATATCACGGAGTCCCAGAAGAAGCACCTGGGCAAAAAGACCCTTGATACCCCCCGGGATATTACGGTCGTAGGCCTTAATCATGTCGGAGACGTGGAAGCGGCGCCGCATATCGTTCCAGATGAGATCCGTCTCACCCTTCTGGACCCAGAGGTTGGCAACCAGGATCTTCAGGGCATGCCCATTGGCCCGCACCGCCTCGGCAATGCCGGGCACATGGAGAATGGGAATGATCGAGGTGTAGAGACTGCCAGGGGCAAAGATAATGATATCCGCCTCGGCAAGGGCGCTGACAACCTCAGCCGGAACATGGGGCTCTTCAGAAAACTCGACAAAGACGCGGTCAATGGCGGCATTGCGATACCCCCCTGCCGACTTGCTCTCGCCGGTGACCACCACTCCATTACCATAGAGCAGTTTGAGGTGGGCCGGGGTGGTGGTACAGGGCAACACAGACCCTTCACCGGCGCCGACCAGGGCTGAAAGCCATTTCAGGCCCTCAAGAACAGCTGTGCCTCCAGGCTTATCCTCCTGGGCAGGTGTCAATTTATAGATGGCTGCCGCCACCAGGAGATTGCCCAGACAATGGGGCCGGCCCAGGGCCCGCTTGAGACGAGAATCGGTGAATATGAATTCCAGCAGATCGGTGAGCTTTTCAACGAGAAGTTCAGGGAGCTCAGGGAGCTCGCAGCCGTTACCGGCCAGCAGGCCGGACAGGGAATCGGGCTTATTTTCGAAACGCAGGGTAAAGAGACTGTGCAGACAGCGGACCACCTTGGCCGCCCGGGCCTCATTCAGGTCATAGATCCGGACAAGGTTGGCCTTCTGGATTGACGAGAGCAGAACATGGCGGATATCGCCAAGGCCGATGATGGGGAAATCCTTGAGAAGCTCACCGGTGGAGCCACCATCGTCGGTGACACAGACAATGGCCTTGGTTTTCGGAAAAATCTCTTTGAGCCCGGCAAAAGGCGACTGCAACCAGTCCTTCCTGTTACTGTCACCGCCCACCACGTTGGAAAGACCGCTACCGCCGCCAAGCACCACCACATTGAGTTCAGAGGTATCTTGGCCATGGAGAACGTCTGCCAGCTCCTCCAGGGGGGACGTCATGGACTCCTGACCCTCAGGAATGCCGGAGAGGACAAGCTCTATGAGCTTTTCCACCAGGGTCCGCCGGGGCAGCAGGTCCAAAGGACCGAAGCGGGCGGCAGCGGTCTTTTGTAAACTGGTAACCAGGGCGTCGGCAGTGGGCAGTTTGGTGAGGTTTTCGATCATATATTCTCTATTACAATTGCTGGCCTCGCAGATAGCGAGATTACGAGACCATCGAAAAACAATGTGCGGCCACCTGAACAGTGACTGTTTTACTGATTTAACGTCACATTGTTCTCGTACCAGCGACTTTTTACAGGGGCATCAAAATTGACCCCGGCCAGGTGAATCTTGGCGGCATAAAAAACAAGGGCTCAACCACAGAGAACACAGAGAAAAGCTATTTATCCAAATCTTTATCCCTGTGCCCCTCGAAGGGGTATTGCAAAGAATGCTCCCTGTACCCCTCAAAGGGGCATTGAAAAAAATCTCGGTGGTGAAAAGACTCTACAGGCCGGTGGCTGCCATCTGCTTGCGCACGGAGGCCTCTGACTCCTCCATGGCGGCCTGCTCATCAGCGCTGAGCTCAAACTCAATAATGCGCTCAACACCTTTACTGCCGATGACGACAGGAACACCGAGAAAACAGCCGGAGATGCCGAACTCACCTTCAAGGTAGGCAGCACAGGGCAGAACACGTTTGGAATCGGCAAGCACGGCCTCAGCCATCTCCACCGCGGCAAGGCCGGGGGTATAGAAGGCGGAACCGGTCTTGAGGTGGTTGACGATCTCAGCACCACCGGTCTGGGTCCGCTTGACAATGGCGGCCAGCTCATCAGCACTCAAAAGATCGGTCACCGGCACCCCCGAGACATTGGCCAGCCGGATCAGGGGGATCATATTGTCGCCATGGATACCCATGACCATGGCATTAACATCACGGGGCGCCACCCCAATGGCCTGGGCCAGGAAGGTGCGATAACGGGCAGAATCAAGGACACCGGCCATGCCGATAACACGTTCCTTTGGAAAGCCGGAGATCTTGAAGCCCGTGTAAACCATGGCATCAATGGGATTGGTCACCACGATGAGCACAGCATTGGGAGAATGCTTGGCAGCCTGCTCAGCGCAGGATTTGACAATGGCCACGTTCTTGGCCAGAAGATCATCCCGGCTCATCCCTGGTTTGCGGGCCAGGCCGGCGGTGATAATTATGACATCAGAATTGGCGGAATCAACATAATCGTTGGTGCCGACAACCATACCGGGAAAGGCATCGACCGGTCCGGACTGGGAGAGATCCAGGGCCTTACCCTGGGGAACGCCCTCGACAACATCAAGCAGATAGACATCACCCAGGCCACGACTTGCAGCCCAATGGGCAGCAGTAGCCCCAACATTACCAGCACCAATAATCGTTATTTTTTTACGCATTTTCTTTTCCTTATGGTTGTTATCTTTTTAAAAAATTTAATGTATGGGTCATGCCCTATGTCTCCTTACACAACTCCCCAACCCGCTCGGCATCAGCCGGGGTATCCACCTCCACGGAATCGTGCTTGGTCAGCACCACCTTAATGCCGTAGCCATACTCAAGGGCCCGGAGCTGTTCAAGCTTCTCAAAACGCTCCCACTCCCCTTCGGGCAGGGCCACAAAGCTGAGCAGAAACCCCTTGCGATAGGCATAAAAGCCGAGGTGCTTATAATAGGTTGGCGACTGAGGGTCCTCGGGATTGCGTTGAAAGGGAATGGAGGCCCTGGAAAAATAAAGGGCCATGCCATGGCGGTCAAAAACAGTCTTGACATGGTTGGGATCATTTATCTCTTCGGGGCGCACTATCTTATAGATCAGGGTGGACATGGGCAGGGAGGGGTCGTCAAGCAAGGGTTGGGCGACCTGGGCGACGATCTCCGATGGAAAGAGGGGCTGATCACCCTGGATATTAACCACCACATCCTGCTCCGGGATATCCATGATGGTGGCGGCCTCAGCCAGACGATCCGTACCAGAGACATGGTCACGGCTGGTCATCACCACCTCACCACCAAAGCCACGGACACATTCGGCAATCCGCTCATCATCGGTGGCCACCGCCACCCTGCTCAGGATCGAGGCGGCCTGGGCCCGCTCATAGACGTGCTGAATCATCGGTTTGCCGCAGATCTCGGCCAGGGGTTTGCCCTTAAAGCGGTTGGAGTGGTACCTGGCCGGGATGATGGCCACCACCTTGGGTTCATTTTTATGTTCTAAATCCATATTTTTCTGTTACTCTCTCAAAGCAGTTAGGTGCATAAGACATCTTCCTTACCAATAAAGACCAGCCATCTTACTATAATATCGTTTTTTTGATAAGCCTCATTTTTCCATGTCCATCTCCTTAAATCAGCCACCCCAGGACATCGCTGTTTCCTGGCAGGAAGAAACAGACCGCAGCCCTGCCCATGCCCTTGCCGGGCGTCTCCATTTGCCCCTGGCAGACCAGGGGACAAACGCCGCTTTTCGTCTCCATTTTTGCAGGGGCCGACTGGAATTACAGGAGTGTGGGGCCGGCAAGACAGGCCCGGTCTATGTTGATTTCTCCAGGGGTAAGGCAGAGTATCGCCGTTTACATGGCGGTGGCCGCAATCAACCCCTGGCCCGGGCCCTGGGCCTGAAAAAAGGCCGCTGCCCCCGTGTCCTTGATGCCACGGCCGGACTTGGCAGGGACGCCTTTGTTCTCGCGACCTTGGGTTGTGCTGTTCAGCTTGTGGAGCGCTCGCCCATCCTTCATGCCCTCCTTGAGGATGGCCTGCATAGAGGAAAGGATGACAACAGCATCCAAAAAATCATTGCCAGAATGACTCTTACCCACGCTGACGCCATGCAGACACAATGTCCTGAACATGCCCCGGATGTCATTTATCTTGACCCCATGTACCCGCACCGCAACAAATCAAGCCTGGTCAAAAAAGAAATGCGTCAGACCAGGGCGTTGGTGGGTGACGATGGGGACGCAGACGCCCTGCTTGACTGGGCCTTTTCCCGCTGTCCAGGCCGGGTGGTGGTAAAACGTCCCAAGGGAGCGCCATTTTTGGGGAACAAAAAACCACCTTTAATCATCAAAGGCAAAAGCAGCCGCTTTGACGTTTATTTTCCCGGCTGCTGATAATGCAAGCCCTTGCCCTTAACCATTGAACCCAAAGCCATTATGAATAAAATTATCGTTCTTCTCCTTGTCCTGATCCTGACCGGCTGTTCCCCTGAACAACCAGAACCCCAAGCGGAAACTCCCCAGCCAGAACCGCCCTTGGCCACCCAGATCCTCCTCGAACAGAGCCAGGCACCCTTCACCTCCATTTCTGCCCACGTGGCCCAGGGGCTCATCAACGACAAGGCCGATCTCCTCATCCTCGACACCCGAACAACCAGAGAAATTATTAGCCATGGCGCCATTCCAGGTTCCAGGCAGGCCTCCTTGCGGACTATCTTCCAAGATGGACTTACCATTGCCAAAGATACGCCGATTCTCGTGGTCTGTGCGGTGGGCGGCAGGAGCTATGCAGCCGGTAAAATCATGGTCAAATACGGCTTCCAGGAAATCTACAACCTGCGGGGCGGCCTTGATGAGTGGAAGGAGGTCGGACTGGCCGTGGTCTACCCAACAAAATAGGTCACGCATCGATTGGAGGCGATTGCACAGAACAATTTCACCGGAATTCTATGGGGAAGGACTACATGGGAAATATGAGGGGATGGCAAGAAACTCTGGCAGGCAAGGCTGGTGGTCTAAACTAACTCAAGATAAGAAAGAGGGGGCAGGGATTTGCACGACCATGCTACCACCCTCCCCCGTCCTTTGGCAACACCTCTCAGGCCCGCACGTCGACCAGCGCCCCTCCTAACTCATTGATCCTGGCATCGATCATTTCCAGGGCCCTATTCAAGGTCTGGGAACTGATCTCAGGCAGCTTTCCACCCCAGGCCACTTCCGCTTCCTGAAAGCCCTGCAGAACACCTTCCCGGCCGGCCTGCAGGCGCTCAAGGTCATCACCGCCTCCGGAGAGGACAAATTCGGCGATACGCTCTGCGGTCTTTGTGACCCCAAAATAACCGTCCTCGGCAATCAGGGTCTGGGCCTCTTCGGGACTCAATTCGACCAGGGGCTTGCCATTATACTGAAGATTCTCAAGGTCAAGGCCCTCACCGGCGGCCCGTTGCTCCACGCCGGACTGCATCTCAAAATTCTTCGAGGTCTCGCCTTTGACAACCAGCAGAAACTCGACCAATTTCGCCTTCATGGAAAGTTTCACATCCCCATCAAGGGCTTTTGCCGGGTCTTGCCCAGGCTTTTCCTTGCTGGCCAGCCCCTTGGGAATTTTTTCCTGCACGGCCTTGAATGACTGCCCCTGGAGTTTTGTATTGCCGATATCCGTCATAGCACACCTCCCTGCAAAAATTGCGAATATAAAAGACCTAAGAACAATATAAGACCAAAGGGCCTAAATGAAAACAAACTCTGCAACTTTTCTCCCGGCCCTGGGCCAGTATCAAATCAATTGCCCCACCGCGCCAAAAAGGGTTGCTCCGGATTTAATTTGACAAATTACTGCCATTAATCATAGCGTTAAAAATGTAGTAACTTTATGCCTAGGCCCGGCAGGCTCCTAGCCACTGGGCCATACCAGAAACGACCAGCAAGATCCCCTTGCGAGGTTTTAGTCAAAATAACATGGCCGGAGAACACCACTATGAACATCGCAGAAATCAAGACAAGGGCAAAGGGGCTAGGGCTACAAATCGGCAGGATGCGCAAGGCCGATCTCATCCGCACCATCCAAACCAAGGAGGGCAACTTCCCCTGCTTTGAAACAGCCAAGGACTACTGCAGTCAAAAGGCCTGCTGCTGGCGGCAGGCCTGCCTGCCCTCTAAGAAATCATTGAAAGACTGGGAGAAGAAAAAAAAGGCCTACACCAAGAAACTAACGGCTGGCCTGAAGGATCTCAAAAAACAACTCACTGATCTGGAGAAAAAGGCGCAGAAGCTGGTGGGTAAGGGCAAGAAAGAGGCCCAGGACGACCTTAACAGGCTTGAAAAAATGATGGCAACGTTCACCAAGAAGAGACAAAGGCTTGGTGCTGCCAGTGAAGATGCCTGGAAAATCACCAAGAAGGGCCTTGACGATGCATGGAATGATCTAAGCAAGGCCTTTAAGAAGGCTGCCAAGAAATTCAAATAGACAGCGAGGTGATCCCCCGCGCCAGCGGATGCTGGCGTGGATGATCATGACCTGTATTCACAACATGAAAATCCCACAGTACACCTTCTACGATAATTCCACCCGTAACTGCGCCACCTTCTCATCGGCCAGATAATCGTCAAAGGGCATCATCCGGTCGATGATGCCGCCGGGCAGGATCTCGACAATGCGATTGGCAATGGAGGAGACGAACTGGCGATCGTGGGAGGAAAAAAGCACCACCTCCGGGAAGCCCACCAAGGCATTATTAAGGGCGGTGATCGACTCCAGATCAAGATGGTTAGTTGGTTCATCGAGGATCAGGGCATTGGCCTCCGAGAGCATCATCCGCGACAACATGCAGCGGACCTTCTCACCACCGGAGAGTACCGAGGTCTTCTTTAAGGCCTCTTCGCCGGAAAAGAGCATCTTGCCCAAGAAACCGCGGGCAAAGCTCTCTCCCTCGGTGACCGGCGTAAAGCGTCCCAGCCACTCAACCAGGCTGGAGTTGTCTTGAAAGAAGGCGCTGTTCTCCTTGGGAAAATAGGCATTGGACATGGTCACCCCCCAACGGAAGCTGCCGCTATCCGGCCCCATCTCACCGGCCAGGATGGAAAAAAGGGTGGATTTGGCCAGGCTGTTGGTGCTGCCGACAAAGGCGATCTTCTCGCCCTTATTCACCGTCAAGCTGAAATTCTCAAGAATGGCTACCCCATCCACCTCTTTACACAGATCCTGAATCTCCAGAATATTATCGCCGCAGGGCCGGCCGGCCTTAAAGTTGATAAAGGGGTACTTGCGCGAGGAGACCGGCATATCCTCCAGGGTGAGTTTATCCAGCAGCTTTTTCCTTGAGGTGGCCTGCTTGGCCTTGGAGGCATTGGATGAGAAGCGCTGGATAAAATCCGAGAGTTCCTTGGCCTTGGCCGACACCTTCTTATTCTCGTTCTGTTTCTGCTTGAGGGCCAGCTGGCTGGCCTCGTACCAAAAATCGTAATTACCGACATAGACAGTGACCCGACCAAAATCGATATCCGCCATATGGGTGCATACCTGATTCAGGAAATGACGATCATGGGAGACGATGAGCACCGTGTTGGTGAAACGCTCAAGGAAATGCTCCAGCCAGGCAATGGAATCGATATCCAGGTTGTTGGTGGGCTCATCGAGAAGCAGGATATCAGGGTTGCCGAACAGGGCCTGGGCCAGGAGCACCCTGACCTTCTCACCACCCTCCAGATCCTTCATCTTTTTATGGTGGAGCGCCTCACCAATACCGAGTCCGGCAAGCAGGGTGCCCGCCTCAGGTTCGGCCTCATAGCCATTCATCTCACCAAACTCGGCCTCCAACTCGCCACTGCGGATGCCATCCTCGTCAGTAAAATCGGTCTTGGCATAGATAACCTCACGCTCGGCCATGATCTCATAGAGGCGGGCATGGCCCATGATCACCGTATGGAGAACCGTCTCCTCATCAAAGGCAAAATGGTCCTGACGCAGCATGGCCAGGCGCTGCCTTGAGCCAAGGGAAACCTCACCATGATCCGCTTCAATATCGCCAGCCAAAATCTTCAGAAAGGTGGACTTTCCAGCGCCATTGGCGCCAATCAGGCCATAGCAGTTACCAGGGGTAAACTTAATATTTACGTCTTTAAAGATGACCCTCTTACCGTAGGAGAGGGCGATATTGGCGGCATTTATCATGATGGTTCCGTTTTATTTTTATCAGGCCAGCCCGGGCAACCGGTATTTGCAAACAAAAAACCACAGGGTGTACCTGTGGCTGCGATGCTGCCTTTCTATAGCATTATTGACGGCCTGGCGGCAACGACTTTCAGCAGCCAATTTTAGCTTCCCCAATAACAGCAACTAGTTACCAGAGGGCTTATCATAATATTAGAGGCGCCCCCACTTCGTATGGGACTACTTCTCTCCTCCAGTCTTGCAATCAAGGCAGGAACGTCGTATTTTTAAGAGTAGAGTCGTATGGAAAACTATGCATTTGTTTTAGCTGTTAATTTTATTACGAGACAAATAACATCTCTCATAAGGGGAATAAGATGAAAAAGATCATACTGTTATGCTGTGTCAGCATCATGTTCTTGTCAGGCTGTGCGCCGCAGACCAAAACCCAGGCCGGCGGTATGTATGGCGCGGCAGGTGGCGCTGCCGTGGGCGCGATTCTCGGCCAGGCCATCGGCCGGGACACCGAAGGGACATTGTATGGCGCCGCCATTGGCGCGGCCCTGGGCGGTCTTTCCGGGGCAGGCGTTGGTCATATGATGGACCAGCAGGAACAACAGATGCGTCAGGCCTTGGCGGCCTCTGAGGCTGCCGCCGTCCGTCGCGAAGGCAATCTTCTGGCAATCACCCTCAAAGGCGATGTCACCTTTGACACCAACTCTTCAACGGTCAATCCTGGACTGTATACGGAAATTGACCGGATCTCTTCCGTGCTGATCCAGTACCCGCAGACCGTCATTCGCGTTGAGGGGCATACCGACAGCACAGGCTCGGAAGGATATAATATGGATCTGTCCCAGCGTCGCGCCAGGGCAGTCAAGGGTTTATTCATCCAACGCGGTGTTAGCGACTCTCGCATTAAATCCGTCGGCCTTGGGGAATCCATGCCGGTGGCCACGAATGCAACCGAGGCTGGACGCCAGATGAACAGACGTGTTGAAATAAAGATTGCTCCCTCGGAGTATTAATGGCTGGCCCGGCAAGGGTATGGCGCCATCTTGATTTGGCCCAGGCTGGAGAAGACACATCCGTTATCCAGGCGCCATGCTGACTAAAGGGAAAGCTATGGCAGCCCCTATTCCCCTGCCTGCACCGGCGCGCAATAACCACATTGCCAATAATGCCATATTTCACCACTACCCCCTGGTCTGATTACGACCGCCCTGTTTGGCCTCGTAAAGCAGGGCGTCAGCCCGAACAATGAGATCTGAGGTGGTTTCATCCTTCTGCCACATGACCACCCCGACACTGATTGTCACCGTTATGGGATGTTTCCAGATCAGCGCTTCCATGGCCAGCCGGACACGTTCGGCAATACCCATGGCCTCGGCCAGGTCAGTTTCCGGCATCACTACCAGAAACTCCTCCCCGCCATAACGTCCGGCAATATCCACGGCCCTGATCTCCTCGCGCAGGGTGGTGGAGATCTGTTCCAGCACCTCATCGCCAAAGGGATGGCCGTAGGTATCATTCACCTTTTTGAAAAAATCGATATCAAACATCATCATAGACAGATCACGCTGATAGCGATCCGAGGCGCTCACATGCTCGTGGAGCCTTTCAATGATATGACGAGGATTGTAGAGATGGGTGAGGCTATCGGTGACAGAAATCTCCTGCAGGCGTAAATTTTTGACCTTCAACTCGTCATTCAAGCGCTGCAGCCTGTTATTGGCCTCATTGAGCGCCCCTTCGGCCATGATACGTTCAGTAATATTGTTGAGAATAATTGCCGCACCAACAACAGTATCAAACTCTTTTAAAGGGGTGACCATATACTCCACGGTGAAGGAGGCGCTGGCCTTGCCCATGACCTCCTCGACACCGCAGAGCACACCGCCTTCGCTGATAGATTGCACCAGGGAGCCATTGCTTTGCAAAATAGGGAGTGTGTTGCCATCAGCACACACAATGACGGATTGCAGCTCGCAGCCCAGACAATCACCGCCCCAGGCTAACATGCAGCAGGCCGCAGGATTGGCAAAGGTGATGGCCCCATCACAATCCACAACAATCACCCCATCATTGAGGCCGTCTAAAATCAGCCGTAACCGGTCACGCTCATGACCGAGGCGCTCTAGGATATCACCCCTGTTGAGATCAACTTCACTATTGTTTTGCTTTTTGGCACCCATCGCCATCCCCTTGACCACCGGTAAAACGCAAAGAACGTGCACCGCCCCCACCAAGAATAACTGAATCCTAGGCAATAATGATTCATTGTCCGCATTCTCTACATTCTTGTCAAACGGTTGCCCGTTGTCC
>JAUVQZ010000090.1 GCA_030597865.1 Pseudomonadota bacterium
CATGGCGTGATACTTGCATTTTGTGGTTAGGAGGTATGGGGGTGGGATAAAATACCATGGGGCAACTTCACAGGAATAAAAAATAAACGATTCCACGGTCAGGGCGGATATGACATGAAATATTTGAAAAAGACATCGGCGATCCTGCTGACAACACTGCCCCTGGCCCTGTCTTTCTCTGCCAATATTGGCCAGGCCAAGGTGAGCGGCCCCTGTTCCAACTGCCACACCATGCATAGCAGTCAGGATGGCCAAGCTTTGGTACAAGGCGGCCCTGCCACCACCCTGCTGATTGACGACTGCGTGGGCTGCCACTCAAGTAACACAGCCGATACCATCGTTGACGGCACCCCCATTGTCTACAACACCGTCCCGCCCGACAAGCCTCTGGCCGGCGGCAATTTCCACTGGGTGGCCCAGGCTGGTGGAGAAAATGATGTCTATGGCCATAACGTCTGGGGGATATCAGCTGAAGACAGCTATATTACAGCAGCAGAAGGGGCACCTGGCGGCGAAGGCGGAACAGGTTGCAAGACCTGTCACCAAAGTCTTGCCCTGAACCCAAGCGCCACCGATAATACCGGCACTGACCCTATCGCCCTTGGCAAGAATGGCTGTCAGGGTTGCCACATCGAGGTGAGCCACCACGATGACAGCAACAACTGGTTTCGTTTTTTAAAGGGGCATAAATCCGCAAATCACTATGTGACGGGCATCGAATCCCCCAACTGGGAGCAAAACCCCACAGCCCCAGAAAATCGCAACGTCTACAGGGGAGCAGACACAGATTACCCAACCGGCAGCGGGCTGTCATCGACCCACTCCATCTCTGCCTTCTGCTCCGGTTGTCATACGAACTTCCATGAGTACATGGGGGAATCGAGCCCCTGGATCCGCCACCCCAATGACATCCTGCTGCCCACCACCGGTGAGTACGCCGGCTATGACCCCCTAACCACCTATAGCAACGAGGCACCGGTGGCCTATCTTGACCCAGCCAACACGATTCGGGCCGAAGCAGTGGTTACCTGCCTCTCCTGCCACCGGGCCCACGGTTCGGATCAACCTGACATGCTACGCTGGGACTATACTGACATGGGGACCGGCGGCTGCTACACCTGTCATACCTTAAAGCATTAAGGGAAAAGGCGTAAGCGCTCCATGAACACCCCCCTGCACGCACTCAAACCCTACGATATACAGGGGTATAATCGAAGGGCTCGATCACGCACCTGGGGATGTCCCTGAAGCGCTTACAGGATGGGGGTTATGCCATCTTGGGGTGTAGTTTATTGATCGCTATCGAAAAGGCCTAGCCACCTTGCCCTGTTTGGCCAGATGCTCCCTAATGGTCTGAAAAAGAAGGGGGGTCCTCACCGGTTTGGCAAGATAATCATCCATCCCCACATCCAGGCATTGCTGGCGGTCTCCCTCCATGGCATGGGCGGTTACGGCAATAATCGAAATATGGCCCCCGGTCTTTTTTTCCAGGGATCGGATGGCGGCTGTGGCCTGGTGGCCTGTCATTTCAGGCATCTGGATATCCATGAGGATAAGGTCATAGCCCCCCTGCCCAAAGGCCTCCACCGCCTCCTTACCATTATTAACCGCCTGTGCCTGCCAGCCTTGCTCCCCAAGGACATCCAGCAACAGCTGCTGATTGACCTCCTCATCCTCAGCAACAAGAATACGGGCCGGGATTTGCGAACCTTGCCCCCCCTGGCCCAGGGCTACCACCTCCGAGGCATCCCAGTCCACAAAACGCTCCCCATTGTCTGGGGCAAGGTCCAGGCCAACGGTGACATGGAAGGTCGAGCCTGCCCCTGGCTCACTGTCCACCCAGATTTCACCACCCATCATCTGCACCAACAGGGCGGATATGGTCAACCCCAGACCAGCCCCCCCATACCTCCTGGTATTTGAGGTATCTGCCTGGGTGAAGGCGTCAAAGATATGGCCCTGTTTACCCTGAGCTATACCCTGCCCCTGATCCTGAACCTTGAAATGGACAACCAGCCCATTGTCGAAACGGCTGTCAATCTCCGCGCTGAGGACGACCTCCCCCTGCTGGGAAAACTTGACGGCATTTTCAAGCAGGTTATTCAAAATCTGCCGGAGGCGATAGGGATCGCCAATAACATTGATCGACACCCCCTCGTCTTTTTGACAGCAAAGGCTCAGCCCTTTTTTCAAAACCCTTTCCATAACGTCTTCGCAGACAACATCGACAAGATCAGCAAGCCCAAAAACCTGCTCAGAAAGCTCCAGGTTTTCCGATTCAATCCTGGCAAAATCAAGGATCTTATTAACGGTGACAAGGAGCCGGTCGGTGGAGGTGGTTATCATCTCCACATAGGACCTCTGTTGCCCTGTAAGCTCAGCAACACCAAGGAGGCTGGCAAAACCCATGATCCCGTTGATGGGGGTGCGAATCTCATGGCTCATATTGTCAAGAAAAGCCCTCTTGGCTCGACTGGCCTGGGCGGCCGCTATCCGTGCCTGGCCAAGGGCCTCAGCTGTTTTCTTGTGATCACAGACCTCATCCACCAGCCTGCTATTAATGGTGATGAGATCCGCAGTACGCGCCACCACCCGCTCTTCAAGCCGGGCATTTGCCCCCTGAAGCAGCTTCTGGGCCTGGGCCAGCTCGTCGCGCTGCCCCTTTAATGCCAATTGCGTTGCAATCCGGGCCCTTATGATGGAGAGGCTGAATGGCTTGTGGATATAATCCACCGCCCCCATGGCCAGCCCCTTGGCCTCTTCCTCTTCGGCATTGATCCCTGTGACGAATATGACCGGAATCTCCCTGGTGGCGGCATCTGCCTTTAAACACCGGCACACCTCATAGCCATCCATCTCCGGCATCATGATATCAAGCAAAATCAGATCCGGCCTTGTCTCAGATGTGGCCCAGCGCAGGGCCCTTTCACCATTGGTGGCAATGATGATCTCATACTCATCCTCCAGGGCCCCGATAAGGATCTTGAGGTTGATGGGCAGATCATCCACCAGCAGGAGGGTATATTTCCCCATCGCCTTTATCTGCTCACGAGCCATGGAGCTCTACCCCCACCAGCGAGGCGAGCTGCACAAGGGAATTTCTGGCTGCCTCAAAATCAAACTTTTCAAGGGAGACCTCAATGCCATGGCGTCCCTCCTCAAATTCGCTGCTCCCATACCGGGGCAGCCCCCGGAGAAACCTCTCTGCCCGTGGAGCATTGGCCTCTATGAGGCCAAGCAGGGTCATGAGAATTTGTTGAAGCTCCGCACCATCGGGCAGGGGAGAAAAAGGCCGCATCTCTCCCTTGCCGCCGGGCTTAAGGAGATCAACAAGAACCTGGTACAGAATTTCCGGCTCAATGGGTTTGGCGATATAGCCATTCATCCCAGCCTCCAGACATTGAGCCCTCTCCCCCCCCCTGAGCTGGGCTGTCAAGGCAATGATGGGCAATTCCGCTAATTCCGGTTGTTGGCGAATCTGGCGGGTGGCCTCTAAGCCATTAAGCTTTGGCATCTGGACATCCATCAGCACCGCATCAAAGCCCTGTCCCACCTTGGCCAGGGCGTCCTCCCCGTCCACCGCCGTTACCACCTTTACGCCGGCATTGACCAAGATCTCAGAGGCGACCTCCCTGTTGATGGCGTTATCCTCCACCAGCAAAAGACGGTGGCCGGCCAGGGCCTCCCTGGATCCGGCCGCCATATTTTCGCCAATCAACTGGGCAGGGCCTCCCTGTAATAATACCTCCAGGGAGGAGAGGAGAAGCTCTCTTTTCACCGGCTTGGTTAATACCGCCCTGACCCCGAGCTCAGCGGCCCGGCGCCGCAAATCAGTATCCTGACCATCCGCTGAGATCATGACAATGGGGATCCCGGCAAAATCAGGGTCCTGCCGGAGAATATTGACCAGACTCAAACCATCCATGCCAGGCATGGCCTGATCAAGCAAAATCACATGGGGCAAGCCACCCAGGCTGGCCATCTGCCGCAATATATCCAGGCCATCCTCCCCACTTTTAGCGATTTCCACCTCAAAAAGAAAAGAGGTAAACATTTTGGCCATGAAGTGGCGAAACATCTTATTGTCATCAACCACCAGCACCCTGCTACCGGCAAACATCTCTTTATATCTTGCCGGGAGGTCCACCTGGACCTGGCGTTCAAGGCGGCTGGTGAAATAAAAGGCCGAACCCTGGCCCGGAACGCTCTCAAGCCATATCTGTCCTCCGCACCGCTCCACAATCCCCTTGCTGACGGCAAGGCCAATGCCAGTACCAGCAGATTGCCGGGACATGGATTGGTCCGCCTGGGAAAAAGCGTCAAAGAGATGGGCCTGCTGATCCCGGTCAATGCCTATGCCCGTGTCAGTAACCGTAATGAGCAGATCCACCTCCTTGCCCTTACTCTCCTGGAGGGCAACCATGATCGTTACCTGGCCCTCAGGGGTGAATTTAAGGGCGTTATCAACAAGGTTGACCAGAACCTGCCCCAGACGGAGGGGATCACCGATAAGCTCCTGGGGCACATCATCATTGATGCGCACCTCAAAATTAATATTCTTATCACGGGCCCTATCACTGAACAGGGGCGTCATGTCTTCAAGGACATCATTGAGGTTGAAATTAATCTCTTCAAACTCAAGATGGCTGACCTCTCGGTTCGAGAGATCGAGGGTATCACCAATAATAACAAGGAGATCCCTGGCCGTTTTTTTCACCGTTGCCAGATAATCACGGCCCTTGGCAGGGAGGGCCTGACCAAGGGCCAGATTGGTCAGACCAATGATGGCGTTCATGGCTGTCCGAATCTCATGGCCCGTGTGAGCCAGAAAGGCAGACCTGGTTGCCTCGGCAGCCTCGGCAGCCTCTTTGGCCTCCAGCAACTGGGCAAGGGTTGTCCGATGCCCCTCAATTTCCAGGGAGAGCTGATCGTTACTTACCAATAAGCGGCTATTAAGATCGGTCATTTTTTCCTGCTGCCGGGCCAGCTCCTGGGTGCGGGTCTGGACATTTTTCTCCAGGGAATTGCTACGGGACTGGAGCCCCCCATTATCCATGGCAAGTTCCCTGTTCGCCCTGCTCAACTCCTCCTGGAACCCGCTGAGGGTCTCATTCTTTTCCTCAAGCTCTTGGTAGTATGAATGGAGCTGGTCCACCATATCATTAAAGGCGCGGCCAACCCGGGCGACCTCATCGTTGCCCACCACCTCGACCTTGGTGGAAAAATCCCCTGTGTCCATAAAATCCTCTATGACCTTATGAAGATATACCAGGGGCCTGGTGATAAATTTGCCCAGCATGAGGGAAAGCAATAGTATGGCTGCCAGGCCCACGGGCAAGGCTGCCATGGAGACCCTGCTGCTCAACTCCACCTCCTGGTTACCAGCGGCAATAACAGTGGCTGCCTGCTCACTATTATTGGAGGTTACCTGCTTTAGATTTTTATTTATCCCGGCAAAGGCCAGGGACAACTCCTCCACCTTGGCAGCCATGAGGCCATAAATCCCAGAGGCCTTCTCCGCCTCGGCAATCATCAGATCCATGGCCACAAAGAGCTCCTCCTTGGCAGGCATTGTCTCACCTTCAATCACGGAATCGAGCTGGGCTGCAATATTCGCGCGATCAGAGGCGATGAGCCTATTAATCTTCCGGGCTGAATGGTAGAGGCTGTCTAAGGGCTTGCGGGCCTTGCCAATGGCAACGGCCAGGGAGCTGTTTTCTGAAGAAAGCCCGAAAAGCCATGTGCCGAGCTCACACTTCTCTGCGCTCATCGCCCCTGTAAAAGGGGCCTCATTGTCAATGGCCTCAGCCAAGGCCATTACCCAACGATAGGCAGCTTCTTTTTTATGGAACAGAACGTTTAGGAATTGGAGGGGGTCAAGGATGTCCGTATTATCGAGACGCCGGCAAAGCTCAAGATAGGCCTCCCCCTCCTGGCGCCATTGCTGCCATTGGCCATAAAGGAGGGCCAGAATCTCTTTATCCTGCTGGTCCCTGACCAGCACCTCAACGGCTCGCAGTTCCTTATCAAGGGCTAAAAAGCCTTGCTGCAGATCTTGATAATGGGCCTCCCTCTCAGCCCGGGAAAGCCCCTTGCTTAACAGGCGCATCTCATGGGCCATGATTGCCTGGACATGGTCATGGATAACCATAACGGACTGCACCTTTTCCAGGTTATGACCGATGGAGGAGACCCCCCTTGCCAGCTGCCGGGCACTGCCCAGATTAATCAAGGCGATAGCACCGCCCAGAAGGGCGATAATAAAAAAGGCAATAAAGAGCTTATCCTGGATACGGATATTTCTCACCGGGAAGGCCCTTGATCATGGTTACCGAACCTGTCAAGACCTGCCTGGCGCCATGCAAGCCCCCCCCCTTTTAAGAAGGCATAGTCAATGCCGCTTTCATCAAATACATGCTGCAGCCACTGGGACTGGGCCCCATAGCTATCAATGATAAGCATCTTTTTCCCCATCACCTTGCGGCTGCCGCTCTTGATCAGCTTGGCCAGCCGGTCAATGGGGGAATGTTTCAGGTTGGCAAGGGTGATGGGGAAATTATGACGCTCTGCCATGTCTCGAATGTCGACAACCATGGTGCCGGACTGCCGGGCAGCGACGACAAACTGGCTGGGCAACAGGCATTTTGCCAGGTAGTGATCCTTGACAAATAGCTGCTCAAGGGCACCATCCGTGAGGATCTTGCCAAAAAAAAGGACCTTTTCCGGATGCTCCTTGGCCCAGTTGAAAATACCAGGGCGATACACAAAGATATTGCCATAGCCCCATTTTGTCGCCTTCACAAAGGCATCCATGGCCTTAGGAAAATCCTCCTGGTTACAATAAAAGACGATAGCCTTGGCAGGATCCTTGGCCCGCAACCGTTCAAGATCCTCCCTGACCATGGTGGCCACCGGAATATGAACCGCATTTTTCATATGGAGGACATCGTACTCAAGGCGGCTTCGGCAGTCTACCAGGTGGGCGTGATCCAGTATTTGGCCGAGCTCCACACTGCCGATATAACCGGCAGGACGCTCAGGCCCTGAGGCAAAGACCGCTGAAAAGGACCCGGCAACAATAAAAAGCAACGACGCCATGGCCAGCAAAACTCTTTTCCACATTTCCAACACCATACCCTTCCTAAAACCCTCACATGGCCTGTTGATTACGTTAAATATGCTGTAAAGTAAGGGGTTCACCTGTAGCCAAAGGTCTCAGGATTACACCAGGGGCTTTTCCAGATGATAGATGGCGGCAAGATTTCTATACTGTTCGGCACAATCCAGGCCGTAGCCAACCAAGAAACCCTCGTCAACGTCAAAGCCTGAAAAATCAGGCTCCACCGCCGCCTGTCGTCGCTCCTTCTTGTTGATAAGGGTACAGAGCCGCACCGAGGTCGCGCCCTTATCATGGAAAAACTCCTTAAGCCAGGCCAGTGTCCGCCCTGTGTCAACAATATCCTCAACAAGCAGGACATCCTTGTCTGTGAGGTCAAGCCCCACATCCTTACTAAGTGAAATGGACCCTGAGGAGGTAGAGGACATGCCGTAGCTGGCCACCCGGACAAAATCGATCTCCACATTGATGGTGAGGGAACGGGCCAGGTCAGCCATGAAGATAAAGGCGCCGTTTAAGACCCCAACCAGGACCAGGGGACGATCCTGATACAGGGCGCTGATTTCATGACCGAGCTCAACAACACGCCGGGCTATTTCTTGCTGGGATAGGATAAGTTTCTTGGTCGGCATTATTGGCGCTCACAACAAGGGGCAGGGGTTAGGGTATTCACTGAAGATGTATGGCATGCCTTAGGGCAAAACGGCAGGATCAAAGCCAGTTGTCTCCGACAATATTGGCCCAGGAACGGTCAAGCTCCTGGTTGAACTCCAGAACAAAGCCTCCCACATCAACATCCATAAAGGTCTTCTGGGCCTCACGGACCAGAATCCAGGCAAAGGAATCAACAATATTGACCTTGGCCGCGTTTTCCTGACAGCCGACAACGACCCCCCTCTGGACGGCAAAGAGTTCCGCCAAGGCAACCAGGGCGACAACCAGGGGATGCTCCTTGGCCTGCTCCGGATGATGATGGAATTTAGCCGCATCAAGAAAGGCCTTGGGCAGTCCCATTTTTTTAATCAGATAAGAGCCGGCCTGACAATGGTCGCCACCAATGTACCGGTGCTCGGCCCCGCAGAGAGAGGTTTTATCGAGGAAACCCAGGCGTTGTAGTTGTGGATAGAAATCAGGCTCCTGAAGGTCCAGGGAGAGCATGCCGATATCATGGAGCAGGCCGGCCAGATATATATCCTCATAGGTATGGACCCGGATCACCTCGGCCAGTAACTCGGCGATACGCCCCACCGCCACGGAATGGCGCCAGAAAGAGCGGGCCAGATCCGGGAAGCCGCCAAAATAGACCTGGCCCGCCACCACGTTTTCCACCTCATCCGCCACCAGCTCCTGGATATTTTTGACCCCCACCGTAACCAGGGCATGGGCCACGGAGCTGACCTCGGTTGAGCGCCGGTAAAAGGAGGAATTGGCAATCTGCAGAACCCTGGCCGCCAGAAATGGATCAAGGCAGATAAGCTCAGAGAAACGTCTGGTGTCTTCACAATCGCCGACCAGGAAGCTGGAGAGCATGGAGGCAACGCCAGGGTTAAGGGCCAGTTCCAGGTTGGACTGGACCCGCCTCTCCATACGGGACTTGGCCACTGATCTTGGTTCCGGAATGGGGGGCAGCTTGGCCCCGTCGACAACGAGCTGCAGGGAGGATTTCGAGGCCTGTTCAGGATGCTTGGCCACCTGCTGTTTTTTCCCCTTCCTCTTTTTGGGGACAGCCGCCCTCTGCTCCACCCTGTCAACCACGGCTGGCCCCGGGATGTCCGCCCCGGCCATCTTCTTATTGGCGTCCACCAGGCGCTGGACCAGGATCTCGCAAAACCGTTTATAAAATTTTAGCTGCAGAAAAACATTGGCATGGTTGAGAATCTCCGGCTCCACCATGAGGATATAGGCATCGGAGAGGGTGCGCACCCCGGCGGTCCTCTTGGTCTCAGCGATCATGGCCATCTCACCGAAGGTGGCGCCGGTGGTAAGGGTGGTGAGCTCCACCTCGCCACTGTCCACCGTCTTAAAGACAGAGACCTTGCCATGGACAAGAATATAGAGCAAGCGGTCCGTGGTGTTTTCTTTGATAATATGGGTGTTGGGCGGCACCTTGAGCCAGCGGCTCAGGGAAAGGAGCTGTTTAAGCTCATGGTCATCAAAGGGGGCGAAGAAGGCTAGCTTCTTCAAAAAGACGAGACGCTGATCTGGTTGTTCTTTGGTGCTGGCCTTCTGCGACGTTACCATCCTACTTCCCGAGACAAAATTGTTGAAAGATCATATCCAGGACATCCTCGGTGGTGGTTTCACCAATGATATCTCCCAAATGATCGAGGCTGACCTGTAACTCAATGGCAACAAGATCAGGGGGCAGGCCCATTTCAATGCCCTCGAGCACCCGGCCTCCAGCCTCCCTGGCCTTTTCCAGGGCTGCCCGGTGCCGGACATTAGGGACAACGCCATGGCCGGGATCCCACTCCCCGCCACCGGTGACCAGGTCATAGAGCGCCTGCTCCAGGGCTTCTATCCCCTGTCCCTCTTTTGCCGAGATGGAGACCATGGGGGCATCACCCAGCGTGCCCTGAAAATCCCCGTCCCTATAATCTTCTACAATATCAACTTTATTAACCACATACAACACTGGTTTTGCAGGCAAATGCCTACGCAGCTCCTCATCATCAGGGGTAATGCCGCAGGTGGCATCAAGGAGTAAGAGCACCAGGTCCGCCTCACCAAGCTTGGCCATGGCCCGTTCAATGCCGATCTCCTCCACGGCCCCGGCATGCTCCCTGATCCCGGCCGTGTCAACAATGCGCACCGGTACGCCGTGGATGGTCAACATCTCCTCAATGGTATCGCGGGTGGTGCCGGGCACGGCTGTGACAATGGCCCGTTCTTCACGGAGCAGGCTGTTTAACAGGCTGGACTTACCGACATTGGGACGGCCGAGGATGACCACGGAAATTCCGTCCCGGTAGATGCGGCCCTTATCAGCAGCCGCAATCAAGGAGGCCAGGGGGGAGAGGACATTATCCCGCATCTGACGGCCCATGGATTCCGGATCAATGATTTCCACATCCTCATCAGGGAAATCAATGGCAACCTCGATGATGCCACGGCAGACCATGAGCTGGTTGCGGATGGCCATGATGGTGGCATGGAGACCGCCGCTCAGCTGGTTTCTGGCCATATCCACCCGGGCCATGGTATTTGCCTCAAGGAGCTCCATGACCGCCTCGGCCCTGGTCAGGTCAATACGGCCATTTAAAAAGGCCCGTTTGGTGAATTCACCAGGTGCGGCAAGCTGGGCCCCCTGCCTGAGAAGAAGGGACAAAACCCCCTCAAGGACCAGATAGCTGCCATGACAGTGGATCTCCACCACATCCTCACGGGTATAGGTCTTGGGCGCCTGCATATAGACGGCCAGCACCTCGTCGAGCATGGCCCCGGTCTGCGGGTCCTTGATCAGACCATCGGTGAGCTGATGACTCCGCTGGGTCGTCTTCTGATTGTTGGGGTGAAAGATGGAGGAAAGCAGCGGCCTGGCCTGGCTGCCGCTTATACGGATAACACCG
>JAUVQZ010000165.1 GCA_030597865.1 Pseudomonadota bacterium
CATCCTGAGCCGCTCTCTTTCGGCACTCCTTACTACGGCCAATATTCTGACCATCCATGTTCCCCTGATTGAAAAAACGAGGGGCTTGGTTGACAGTAAGCTTCTTGCCCATCTTCCAGATGGCGCCATGCTGGTCAACTATTCACGGGGGCCGGTGGTTGTGGAGGAGGATGTCAGGGATGCCTTGGATTCCGGCAGGCTGGCACTCTATATTACCGATTTTCCCTCTGCAAAATTGCTGGGCCATCCCAAGGTCCTGAGCACTCCCCATCTGGGGGCCTCCACCGAAGAATCCGAAGAACAATGTGCCTCCATGGCCGTCAAGGAGCTTGTCGACTATCTGCAGTTCGGCTCTGTGGTGCGAAGTGTCAATTTCCCAACGACTGAATCCATTCCAGGCAGCCAGGTCCATACCCGCTTGATTATGATTAACCGCGACCGGCCAGGAATGATCGGTTTTGCCTCCCAGGCCTTGGGGGATGACGGTATTAATATCGCCAGTTACCTAAATGAGAGCAATGGTGTTATTGGCTACAATATCATTGATTTAGAGTCGGGTATTTCTCCGAGTACCCTGGCCAGGATCCAAGGCCATGATGATGTTATTCGGCTGCGCACCATTTCCCTCTAAGTCCCCTCTGCCCTGATTCTGCCCGGTTCTTTTTTTCTAAGACGGAGGGGAAGTCAATATCTTGACAGCGACTTCCGGCGTCCTTACCTTTCTTCATACGCTCTTCCGCCCTCTCTTTTTCACCCTACCTTATCATGCCGCAACCAGGGGTGGGAGAGGGGGCGTCAGCTATGGGTATTATTTTATCCAGATAATGGAAAGTGGAGGTTTTTATGCAGTTTGATAACTTTACGTTGAAATCCCAAGAAGCTATCGAGGGGGCAGGGCAGCTTGCCACTACGAAAGGGCACCAGGAGATTGTGCCCGAGCATCTATTTAAAATAATCCTTGAGCAGAAGGATGCCCTGCTCAGGCCGGTAATCCAGAAGATCGGCTGCGAGCTTTCACTCATTGTTGATAGAACTGACGAGCTCCTCGGCAAAATACCCAAGGTGAGCGGCTCCGGCTTTGGCCAGGTTCATGGTTCCGTGCGTCTGGGCAAGGTCCTTGACCAGGCCCTCAAGGAGGCCGATGCCATGCATGACGAGTATGTCAGCCTGGAGCATCTGGTCCTTGCCATGCTTGCCGAAAGCAACTCTGGTCTTGCTAAGATGTGTGCGGTAAACGGTATCACCAGGGATGCCTTTTTCAAGGCCCTGGTGGATGTCCGTGGCAGCCACCGGGTCACTGACCAGAGCCCTGAGGAGAAGTACCAGGCCCTGGAGAAATATTCGTTAAATCTCACCGATCTTGCCAGGCGCGGTAAGCTTGATCCGGTCATTGGCCGGGACGATGAGGTGCGCCGGGTGGTCCAGGTCTTGAGCCGTCGCACCAAGAATAACCCGGTCTTAATCGGCGAGCCTGGGGTGGGCAAAACCGCCATTGTTGAGGGCTTGGCCCAGCGTATTGTCATGGGGGATATCCCTGATACCCTGCGCAATAAGGAGGTGGTGGCCCTTGACCTGGGGGCCTTGATCGCCGGTGCCAAATACCGGGGCGAGTTTGAGGATCGTCTCAAGGCGGTGTTGAAAGAGGTGGATGAACGCCAGGGTGAAATCATCCTCTTTATTGATGAGATTCATACCCTTGTCGGCGCCGGTGCCGCTGAGGGGGCCATGGATGCCTCCAATATGCTTAAACCTGCCCTGGCCCGCGGTGAACTCCACTGTGTGGGGGCCACCACCCTCAACGAATATCGGACCATTGAAAAGGACGCCGCCCTGGAACGCCGTTTCCAGAAGGTTCTGGTCCTGGAGCCGTCGGTGGAGGATTCCATTGCCATTTTGCGTGGTATTAAGGAGAAGTACGAGGTCCACCACGGCGTCCGCATCCGGGATGGCGCCACCGTGGCCGCGGTTACCCTGTCAAAACGCTATATCACTGACCGCTTTCTGCCTGATAAGGCCATTGACCTTATTGATGAGGCCGCCTCCCGTATCCGTATTGAGATTGACTCCATGCCCACCGAAATTGATGTGGTGGATAGAAGGCGGATCAAGCTTGAGATCGAGCGCGAGGCCCTGAGAAAGGAAAAGGATGCGGCCTCCAGGCAACGCCTGGAAAAGGTGGAGGCAGAGCTTGCCAATGTAAGCGAGCAGCTCAACTCCATGAAAAGCCACTGGCAGCTTGAGCGTGATATTATCCAAAATATTCGCAGGATTAAGAGCGATATTGACGAGGCAAAGGTCCAGGAGCAGCAGGCCGAACGTGTGCAGGATCTGAGCCGGGTGGCGGAGATTCGTTATGGTCTGTTGGTGGAGCTCAGTGCTCAGTTGGAGGATGAAAACCTGAAGCTCCAGGCCATCCAGGCAGACAGGCAGATGCTGAAAGAAGAGGTGTCAGAAGAGGATGTCGCTGCCGTGGTAGCGGTCTGGACCGGCATCCCGGTGGACAAATTGCTGGAGGGGGAGAAGGAACGTCTGGTGGGCGCCGAAGCCCAGCTCGGCAAGCGGGTCATCGGCCAGAAGCGCGCCATTACTGCGGTGGCCAATGCCGTGCGCCGGGCCAGGGCCGGTCTCCAGGATCCAAATCGGCCCCTTGGCTCCTTTATCTTTTTAGGTCCCACCGGGGTGGGCAAGACAGAGCTTGCCAGGGCCCTGGCCGAGTTTCTCTTTGACAGCGAGCAGGCCATGGTTCGCCTGGATATGTCGGAGTTCATGGAAAAGCATTCTGTGTCCCGCCTGATTGGGGCGCCTCCGGGCTATGTGGGGTATGAGCAGGGGGGCTATCTCACCGAAGCGGTGCGCCGTAAACCATACGCCGTTATCCTCTTTGATGAGATTGAAAAGGCCCATCCCGATGTCTTCAATGTTTTGCTGCAGATTCTTGATGACGGCCGGATGACGGATGGCCAGGGCAGGACAGTGGATTTCAAAAATTCTATTTTGATCATGACTTCGAATCTCGGCAGCCAGGTTATCATGGAGCATGGCACCGGCGATTACGAACGGATGGAAAGGGAGCTTGCCGACATCCTCAAGCACAGCTTTAAGCCGGAGTTCTTAAACAGGGTGGATGATACCATCACCTTCCATACCCTGACCAGGGATGAGCTCAGCCAGATTGTTGATATCCAGCTTGGCCAATTAAGGGCCAGGATGGTGGATCAGGGTTTAGACCTGGAGTTGACGGCAGATGCCAGGCAATTTATTGTCGATATCGGTTATGATCCGGTCTTTGGCGCCCGGCCCATGAAGAGGGCCATCCAGAGGTATCTTCAGGACCAGCTTGCCATGGAAATTCTTGCCGGTCATTTTGCCGCCAATGATACCATTGTCGTGGACCATCAGCAGGGGGCAGATAGCCTCAGCTTTACGGTTAAATAAAGAATGTAGAGAATTAAAGAAGTCGGAAGTTAAAGAAATAATGGGAGCTGTGGCTTCTATCCGGAGAAAGATATGGGGGCAGATTCAACATCCTCCCCAGGGGAGATTGTCGACCTGGTGGTTGAACGGGTCGGTAATTGTTACGACAAGCATGACCTCTGCTGTTCAGAGTCAATTAGCTATGTCTTGAGCCAGGCCTTTGCCAGTGGCCTGGGCGCCCGGGATGCCGTCCAGTTGGGGGCTGGTTATTGCCATGGCATGGGGGGCGCCGGTTGCAGCTGCGGGGCCTTGACCGGGGCGGTTGCCATACTCTCTTATTATTTGGGGCCCCATGGTCCTGACGGCCTGAAAAAGAAGCAGTTTAGAAGGTGTATCAGGGAGATGCACGACCAGTTCCGGGGGCGTTTTCGCTCCACCTGCTGCCGGATACTTTCCAAAAAGGTGAAGGGCAAGAAGGAGGTGGGCCGGGTAAGCTGCCAGCAGTTGACAGGGGGAGGTGCAGAAATTGCCACCCGGCTTCTGCTCATGGCAAGGCCGGAACTGATGGGTTCAGTTGACCTGGAGTTTCTGCAGAGCAGGGATCTGATTTTGTAAAGGCTACCTTGACTCATTGTTTTTTCGCATCCTTAAGATGTCTAAGGAGAAACCCTTTTTTATGCCTCGTCACCAGTCGGCTCTCCGTCCCCACCTTCTTCGTCAACCTTGCGCATCCCTTCCATGAGTATCATCATGAAGTTGCCCAGTTGGTCCCGGTTGCTGTCTTCATCGGCCATGCCCACCTCAAAATGAAAGGATCCTGTATTTTCGGCAAGCATGCTAAAGATGGCAGGAAGGCCTTTGTCCTCCTGGTAGCTGGCCCGGATAAATTCTCCTTCACGAAATACGGCAAAGCCCGGTCCTGATGGAAACTCAAAACGGACAATGCCGTTTTTTTCACTCAGGTTCAGGGTCTGGAAGACCTCGGTGGTGGAAAAGGTGTTAAGGTTGCCGCGAATGCCGCTGCCTAACTCCTTATTGTCTTTTTCGGCCACGCCGGTGCTGGGGTTGGCGCGGAAAGGCTCATCGGTAAGTTTGAATTTGATGAGTCCGGTACACCCTCCGCAACCGTGAAGAATGGAAGGGTCAGGCGATTCTTTACCCAGGAGTTTGAAGAGTAACTGGGTTAACTCACGAATGAGAATAAGGCAGGCGGGTTTGCATTCCGGGAAGGCAACGGCATTATCCTTTAAGAGAAGGAGGTCACCCTTTTCATAAAGGGGACAGTTGAGCTCATCAACAATTTTGAAAACGGCTGTGAAAGGATCCATGGGAGTTTATCTGTTGTGGGTGATTGATCTGCCTAAAATGCCTGGAGAAGCCTTTAAAAAACGGTGGAAAAAAGATTTCATTTTCACCAAGGTTGTTTATACTCTATAACGTTAATAGGAAAGTTTATCTGAGATTTTTTAAGTGGCTTGGATCTGGTTTTTTGGACAGTGAGCATCATGTCCTTATTACGTTTTTAGCCGTAATTCTTTACCAACAACGATACCTCGTAAGTTTAATAATCATGAGTGACGACGATAACCGTCTTGAAAAAGAATTAGAAGAAGTTCAGGGCCGGTTTGCCCACCATCCCCACATCACTATTGTCTCAACAGAAGGGACGCCGGTCAATAAATATATTGTCGAGTACCGGGTCAAGGGCCTTGTGCGTCTTGATGATGGTGAAATTGCCAAGTCAGACCAGCATCGCATAGAAATAACCCTCTCCTTTGGCTTCCCCCATTTCCCCCCCAACTGTAAGCCCTTAACCCAGATTTTTCATCCGGATATAGACCCGTCTGCCATTAAGATAGCTGATTTTTGGAAGGCTGACGAGACCCTGGTCTCCCTCATCGTCCATATTGGCCAAATGGTGTGCTGGCAGGTCTATTCCAAAGAAAATGTTTTCAACCAGGAGGCGGCATCCTGGCTGGCCACAAACAGCGATTCCGTGCCGTTAGACAGCGTTGATCTTGTGAAGAGTCAGGCTGATGAGGACGGTGTCGCGCCCCAAGAAGGGGAGGGTGTACCCCAGCAACAAGATGCGGTGGATATTGATCTGGGGCTCAGCGCAGAAGACCTGCCTGAACTGGTTTTTGATTCTGTTGACCTGGGAGACTCTGAGCCCATATCCCCCCCTGATCAGTCCGAAGAGATGGCCGATGTTGCCAAGGACCTTGATTTTGGCTTTAAGGCCCCGGAGCCAGCGCAGGATGAAGGGGATAGCTCGGTTGAAATAGTTGTTGAGGAGATTGACATCGCCACAGGTCCGCAGCCGGTGGACGAGGTCGAAGGCGAGATTGATTTTGATTTTGCCACCGTTGATGTTGATTAAGATATTCTCTGTGGCATGATGGGCCAGCGTAATTATTTCGCGGCCCAGGAAAAAATTAAGTCCATGGCTCCGGAAAATCTGAGCCAGGCCTCCGCAGAGTTGCTTCCAGAAGTTGAAAACCATATCCGTGATGCTGAGAAGATTTTTAAGGAGGCTAATGCATTAGAAGAGCAGGGCCTCCTGGAAGAGGCCGCCCAAAAGTTTGAAGGGGTTCTTAATCTGGTTAGTGATTACCCCGAGCTTGAAGGGAATATGAAGCGGGTGCGTAATGCCTGGATGGCTGCCACGGGGGAAGGGGTTGAAGAAGTTCCCGAGATGCTGGAGATTGAAGAGGTTGATCTTTCAGAATCCCTTGAGGAGGTTGAGCCCCTTGAAGAGATTTCCCTGTCCCTTGAGAGCGAGGATGACAAGGAAGAGGTGTCAGATCTCAACGGGTTCCCGCCGCCCCAGGTCTCGGATAGCCTATCCCTGGATCACCAGATGTGGGGGGGGGGGGGGGGGGGGGGGGGGGGGGGGGGGGGGGGG
>JAUVQZ010000058.1 GCA_030597865.1 Pseudomonadota bacterium
AACGGCAGCAAGGTAATCTTTTATTTCACCGCTGAAAACAGGGTGGACTTCCGGGCCCTGGTCAAGGATCTGGTCCAAGAGTTCAGGACCAGGGTCGAGATGCGGCAGGTGGGGGTACGCCATGAGACAAAAATGCTCGGCGGCTTGGGCGGCTGTGGTCGAGAGCTGTGCTGCTCCTCCTATATTGACAATTTCGCCGCCGTCTCCATTAAGATGGCCAAGGAGCAGAACCTGCCCCTGAACCCCACCAAAATCTCCGGTATCTGCAACCGCCTCCTCTGCTGTCTCACCTATGAGTTCCCCATGTACAAGGAGATCAGGCGTAAGATGCCGCGCTGTGGCAAGATCATCAGCCTCGACAATAGGTCCCTGAAGGTGATTAAGCATAATGTCCTGGAAGAATCCATCACCGTCATCGACCCGGAAGACCGCTCCGCCACCATTGACCTGCCCCGTTCCACCTGGGAGCCGGTGGCCCAGAAGATGCGCCAGCAGCAGAGCAAAGGTCCCCGACCCGACAAGAAACCCAAAAAGCCCTCCAAGCCACGGGTAAGGCAGAAATGACCACCTATATCACCACCCCCATATTTTACGTCAATGCCCAGCCCCATCTCGGCCACGCCTATTCCACCATTGTTGCCGACACCTACGCCCGCTTCAAAAGATTAAGCGGTGACAATGTCCGTTTCCAGACCGGCACGGACGAGCATGGCGACAAGATCGTCCAGGCAGCAGAGGGGGCCGGTGAATCCCCCCAGTCCTATGTTGACCGGATAAGCGCCCTCTTTCGCGACTCCTGGCCCCCCCTGGAGATTGAGCCGGACAACTTCATCCGCACCACGGATCACGACCATATCAAAAACGTCCAGGCCATCCTCCAGAAGGTCCATGACCAGGGCGACATCTATTTCAGCGAATATGAAGGCCTCTACTGCCAGGGCTGCGAACGCTTTCTCACCGAAAAGGAGCTGATTGAGGGCAATTGCCCGGACCACCTCAAGCCGCCGGCAAAGATCCGCGAACAGAACTATTTTTTCAAGATGGGCACGTACCAGGAGTGGCTCATCGATCACATCAACTCCAATCCCGACTTCATCACCCCGGCACGCTACAAGAACGAGATGCTCTCCTTTCTCAGCGAGCCCCTGGAGGACCTCTGCATCTCCAGACCCACCAGCCGCCTGACCTGGGGTATCCCCCTGCCCTTTGACGACAAGTTTGTCACCTATGTCTGGTTTGACGCCCTGATCAACTACCTCACCGGTCTGGGCTATCCGGATGATGAGAAATTTGCCACCTACTGGCCGGTGGCCGAGCATGTCATCGCTAAAGACATCCTCAAGCCCCACGCCATCTTCTGGCCCACCATGCTCAAGGCCATGGGCCTGGAGCCCTATAAAAAGCTCCATGTCCACGGCTACTGGAACATGGGCGAGGCCAAGATGAGCAAATCCCTGGGCAATGTGGTGGGCCCCAAGGAGATGGTGGAGGAGTTCGGCGCTGATGTGGTGCGCTACTTCCTGCTGCGCGACATGTCCTTTGGCCTGGACTCCTCCTTTTCGGCCGAGGCCGTGGTGGGCCGCCAGAACTCTGATCTGGCCAATGACCTGGGCAATCTCTTTTCCCGCTCCCTGACCATGGTGGGCAAATTTATGGACGGCAGGGTGCCCGAACCTGGCGAGCCCCGGCAGATTGACACGGCCCTGGCCGGGGCCTGCACCGCCATGGTGGAGACCTACAGCAAAGAGATGACTGACTTTCGTTTTCACCTGGCCCTGCAGGCGGTCTGGGAGGTGGTGGGCAAGGCCAATAAGTACATCGTTGAAAATGCCCCCTGGGATATGGTCAAGGACGAGGAGCAAAAAAGGCACCTGGGCACGGTCTTCTACTATCTCCTGGAAAGTTTGCGCATCATTGCCCTGGCCGTGGAGCCTATTATGCCAAGCGCTGCCGCCAAAATGCGGGCCGGTCTTGGTGTGGACAATAGGGGTGATCTGGCCACACTTGCCGCCTGGGGCCGCCTGGCGCCCGGCACGGCCATTACCAAGCCCGAACCCCTCTTTCCCCGCATGGAAAAGAAAAAAGGCGGCCAGCAGCCCGCCAAAAAGGAAAAAAATCCAGCTAAGGGTAAGGAAAAAGCCCCTGAAGGGCTTATCACCTTTGAAGAGTTCGGCAGGGTGGAGCTGCGGGTGGCAGAAATTATTGGCGCTGAAAAAATCAAAAAATCGGACAGGTTGCTCAAACTCACGGTCAGGGCTCCGGAAGAACGGGTCATCGTCGCCGGTATTGCCGAGCATTACCAGCCTGAAGACCTGCCGGGCCGCCGGGTCATCATCGTTGCCAACCTCAAACCGGCAAAACTGATGGGCGTCCCCTCCCAGGGCATGGTGCTGGCGGCCAAGGATGGCGATCGGCTGGTACTGGCTCAAGTCCCAGCCGAGGTTGCGGTGGGCTCCCGGGTGGCCTGACCCCCTCGACCCTTCGACAAGCTCAGGGCACCGCAGGCTCAGGCTCAGGGCACCGCAAGCTCAGGCCATCGCCTTTTTTAAGACAAGCTCGCTGGACCGCCTTCCCAGCAAAACACCCGGCCGTTGAGCCTGTCGAAACGCCTTGGATACACCGATGGGGTTGGAGAAAAACCCTTCGACCCTTCGACAGGCTCAGGGCACCGCAGGCCCAGGGAGCTTAACAGTGTGAGCAGTTCAAAACACCCGTCCGTCATCAGTCCGTAGTACATCATTATCAACCCTGCAACTATCCTGTAATGACGACACTTCCAACCATTTTTCTTACACCCACCCTGCAAGGCGCCAAGGAACATGGCGTCGAGGCCCTGATCCTGCCTGACGACCAGGGCCTCATCCTCTTCCCTGCCGGATTTACCCCCTCCGCCCAAGCCATTCTCCTGAAAAAAATGGCCACCGGGCTCCATGGCGCCCAACCCCCAGCAGACCCCCAGGAGCAACCGCCAGAAAACAGCGGCACCGATGCAGCCCCGACCAATATCGACTGCCAGGTCTCCGTGGAAGAACGGGCCCAGCTCTTTAAATTCCTTACCGGTTAAGCCCCTATGAGCACCGCAAAAAAATCCCCCCCCATTCTCTGCATCAGCAGCGGCAAGGGCGGCGTGGGAAAAACAACCTTTTCAGTAAATCTGGCCACTGCCCTGGCCCAAAGAGATGTCAAGACACTGCTTATCGACGGCGACCTGGGCCTGGGTAATGTGGATGTGGTCCTCGGCATCCAGGTGGACCACACCATCCGGGAAACAGTTGAAAATGGCCTTGATCCCGCCTCCATCATCATAGAGGTGCAAAAAAATCTCTTTGTCCTGCCGGCAAGCTCCGGCGTCCCGGAAATGACCGGCCTGAGCCATGAGAACCAGCTCCTCCTCTCCTCAGTTTTGGAAAAAATAATCACGGATTTCGACCTGGTCCTGGTTGATACCGCGGCCGGCATAGGCGCCTCTGTTCTCTGGTTCAACAAATGGGCAAGTGCCAACATCATTATCATCACCCCGGACCCGACCTCCCTCACCGACGGCTATGCCCTGATGAAGGTCCTCGCCTCCCGCCAGGGGAAAAAGGGGTTCCAACTCGTTGTCAACAATGTTAAAAGTAAAGCAGAGGCCTTAAACACCTTCACCAATATGGCCAAGGTGCTCAGCCAATTTTTACAGGAAACCCCCACCTACCTGGGTCCGCTGCCAAAGGACACCAAGGTGATCCAGGCAATCCGCAGCCAGACACCCTTCCTGCTCAGCGCACCTGATTGCCCGGCGGCAAGGGCCATCCATCTGATTGCCAACCAACTTCTGAAGCAGGCTGGACTCCAGGGTGCCTGAACCACAAACCTCCCCATCACGGATCTATGGCCATTATCAAGATTTTCCTACAAGCAGTTGCCGGTCTGACCAACTTCATCCTCAATGCCTACATGATCATTTTGCTGGCCCGGGCCATCATCTCCTGGGTAAGCCCTGATCCTTACAACCCCATTGTCCGCATCCTCCACAATGTAACCGAGCCGGTCCTCTACCGGGTCCGCAGGGCCCTGCCCTTTACCTACAGATCCGGAATGGATTTTTCACCGCTCCTGGTTATGCTGGTTATTATTTTTCTGCAGGATTTTTTAGTTAAGACTCTCTACTATATAGCCTCTGCCGTCGGTTGAGAGAACAGACAATTCCCATAGGGAGATACAGGCAATGACCACCATGCTACTTAGCCCTGAAAACATCCAAAACCAACAGTTCCATGTACGCTTCCGCGGCTTTGATGTCGATGAGGTGGACGCATTCCTTGAAAAGGTTGCCGAGAATTATCTCGTCCTGGTTAATGAGAATGAGAAATTAAAGGATGCGATGACGGCCATTGAGGGCGAAAGGGACCAGATCCAGTCCCAGGAACGCACCTTTAAAAACGCCATCATCTCGGCCCAGAATATTGCCGATGAAATGCAGGCCAAGGCCCAGCAGGAGGCCCATGTTCTCAAGGAAAATGCCCGCCTGGAGGCCGCGGCCATGATCGATGCGGCCAAAGAGCAGGAGACCACCCTCAAGGAACAGATTAGCTCTCTTCTCCTTGAGAAGCAGCAACTCAAGGATGATCTGCATGGCTTTCTCATGTCCCACATGGATCGCCTGGACAGTCAGTATCCCGACGGCCACCATAACGCTGGCCCCAAAGAACAACCCCCTGGCAAAGCCACGCCGCAGCCCTCCATCATTGGTGATATCAGCGGCCCCGGCACAGATGCCCCTGTCCAGGAAGCCGAACCGCTGGTCGATGAGCCCCGGGAAGAAGAAGGGCCGGAAGCAGCTGTGTTCAGCGATGTGCCAGGGGAGGCTGAGGTGGATGACCTGGCCCATCTTTATGAAAAAATTGATCTCTCCGATATCGGTGAAGATGGCCTGGTTGAACCGGCCCCAAGCCCGGCTGAGGGGGAAAAGGCGCCGGTCCTCTTTGCCACCGATGAACTGGACGATCTTGACCTCACCATGCCCGACCTTGACGGCGACATGCTCTTTAGCCTGGATGATCCCCTTGACGATCAGCTCGAACCCGAGGTCACCATCAACCCACTGGAGGTGGAGAAAGACTCCGGCAAGGAGTAATAGTTTACCCACCCTCCCCACTTGCACTCTCTTGTTGAGATGTCGGCCATGGGCATTGGTGAAGCATACTGGTTTTAAGATTTACAGTTTGCAGCTCACGCTTCGAGGTAGTTATATCCCAGGGTTCTGTTCAATCCCCCTTGAGGTGGGTGCCAAGCTCCCCCTGGCAAACAAACAAAAAGGCCCGCTGACATCTTGTCAGCGGGCCTTTTTGTATTTTGAATCGCTCCCGGCAATTTTATCTCTTACTGGCTCAGCCGCTTGAGGTGCAGGCGGGCTGCTGGCCAGCATCGGCAGGCATGGAGATGGCTGACCGGGAAACCTTGATCCGGACGCCATCAGCAATTTCAAGGGTGGCCACGGTATCGGTGAGACCGGTGATCTTGCCGTAGATACCGCCGCCGCTTATCACCTCATCACCTTTTTTCAGGGCGCCTAAGAAGTCCTGCTGGAGACGGGCCTTTTTCTGCTGGGGCCGGATGAGCAGGAAGTAAAAGACGACGAAGATAAGAATCATCGGGATAAAACTGGCAAAGGTGCTGGGACCGGCGGCAGCGCCGTCAGCAGCGTAGGCTAAAGTGGTCATTGATTTTTCTCCAAATTGGTAATGCTTTAAAAAGCGAAATACATTTCTTTACATTTATTGTTGTTGGCCTAGACCTCTCGCTGGGCATAAAATGCCCTTCTAAACTCCACAAAGCGATCTTCGTCAATGGCCCTTCTGATCTCCGTCATCAAATTTACAAAATAATGGAGATTATGCACGGTATTTAGGTGGGAGGCCAAAATTTCCCTGGTCATGAAAAGATGACGCAGATAGGCCCGGGAATAATTGCGGCAGGTGTAACAGCTGCAGTTTTCATCCACCGGCAGCGGATCACGTTGATAGCGCGCGTTTTTTATAACAAGCCTGCCCCGGGAAGTAAAGAGCATTCCATTTCTGGCATTGCGGGTGGGCATAACGCAGTCAAACATATCAACGCCCCGGTAAACGCACTCCACCAAATCCTCGGGGGTGCCCACGCCCATCACGTATTTGGCGTGGTCGTGGGGCAAGAGGGCCGCGCCATGCTCGGTGAGGTCATACATCTGCTGGCGCGGCTCGCCCACGGACAGACCACCCAGGGCGTAGCCATCAAAACCTATCTCAAAAAGCTCATCCATTGCCATCTCCCGCAACTGGGGATACATGCCGCCCTGGACAATGCCGAAGAGGAGCTGGCCGGTGGTGCGATCCTGCACGTCCCGGCAGCGTTTGGCCCAGCGACTGGTGAGCCTGGTGGCGGCATGGGTCTCTTTTTCCGTGGCCGGATATGGGATACAGGTATCAAGGACCATCATGATATCAGAACCCAGGTCCTCCTGGATGGCCACGGCATCCTCAGGGCTGAGAAACTTCATAGAGCCGTCGATATGGGACTTGAAGGTGGCGCCCTCCTCGGTGATCTTGGCCAGCTCCTTGAGGCTGAAGATCTGGAAACCACCACTGTCGGTGAGGATGGGGCCGTGCCAGTTCATGAATGAATGCAGCCCGCCAAGTTCACGGATCAGCCCATGACCGGGACGCAGGAAGAGATGATAGGTGTTGGCCAGGATGATCTGGGCCTCCAGGGCCTGGAGGTCCTCCGGCGTCACTGCCTTGACCGTGGCCTGGGTACCCACCGGCATAAAGATGGGGGTCTGAAAGGTACCGTGGCCGGTCTTCACCTCACCACGGCGGGCCGGGCATTGGGAGGAGGTGGAATGGAGGATGAAAGCAGACATGGTTTACACCTGAATATCGAATTTTGAATGCTGAATTTTGAATGCCCAAGTGTATCTATTCAGGTTGTTTAGGCTGAAGGCTAAAGGCTGTTAGTCAAAACGCAGGAAAGAATCTTTTATCATCTATTAAAATAAAGATCATGAATCATATAGCTTGAGAAACAGAACAAAGGCTAAAAATCATCTTCACCTAATAGCACCCCAAGGGTATTCGAAGTCTACGCTTATCTCCTGCGGGGCACCTACAGCCTAAACAGCTAACACGCTGAACAGTTACGCCCAAGTTAATGTACTTTTCAGATTTCAATCAAGACGTCTTCCGCCCTTGGTTATTCAAAATTCAGCATTCAATATTCTGCGGTCCTCTTATTATTGCTGCCACAGTTCCAAAAGCTCTGCCACCCCTTTTTCAGCCAAATCAAGGAGCTGATCAAACTGGGCCCGGCTAAAGGGCTGGCCCTCGGCCGTGGACTGGGCCTCAATAATGCGGCCGTCGCCGGTCATCACAAAATTGGCATCGGCCTCAGCACCGGAGTCCTCGATATAGTCAAGATCAAGGCGGGCCTGTCCCTCGACAATGCCGACGCTGATGGCGGCCACCGGGGTGAGCGTGGGCATGGCCAGGGTACCGGCACCAGCAAGCTTGGCAAAGGCGTCTTTCATGGCCAGGGCCGCACCGGTGATGGAGGCGGTGCGGGTGCCGCCGTCGGCATTGAGCACATCGCAGTCAACGCGCAGGGTCCGTTCGCCAATGGTATCAAGATCCACCATCATCCGTAAGGCCCGGCCAATGAGGCGTTGGATCTCATAGGTGCGGCCGGAACGGCCCCGGGCCGCCTCGCGCTGCATCCTGCTATTTGTCGAACAGGGCAGCATGCCGTACTCGGCCGTGATCCAGCCCTTGCCGGTGTCACGCAGAAAGGGCGGCACCTTCTCTTCAATGGTGACGGCGCAGAGCACATGGGTGTTGCCCATCTTGATCAGCACCGAGGCATCGGCCCCGGGCTGAAAGCCCCGCTCAATGCTCACCGGCCGCAACTCGTTATTTTTTCTCTCATATGAACGCATATTTTCCCTCTTTTTTTTAAGGGGAGCAACATACCATGGTGGAAGGAGAAGATAAAGCCCCTTCGACCCTTCGACAGGCTCAGGGCAACGCCTTCGACAGAATCAGGGGAGCGCCTCTGACAGGCTCAGGGGCTTGGCTGGGGTGGGCAGTTCAAATTACCCGCCCGTTGAGCCTGTCGAAACGTCTTGGCCGGAGCCGGGGTATGGGTTGTGTTGCCGCCCTTCGACAGGCTCAGGGACCACTACCCCCTCCCGGCCCCTAAGCCTGTCAAAGGGTAACTATATACAGCAGCGAAACAATATGTTGAGCCCCGCCTTTAACGGGGAATAAAAACTTTGTTCTTGTTCTCTGTTGGGATATAAGTAAGAAAATATTTTCCACCCTCAATGAGCATAAAAAACATGACATCTCTCCCCCCCTGGCAACGGCTGGAATCCCCAGGCGAACCTATCTATATCCTTCCAGAAGCACCGGACTGGCTGGTGCCAACCCCCAAGGCCACGGCCATTATTGACCGTCTCCTGGCCGGTAGTCCACCCCAGACCCATGCCGAGCACTCCCTCTTTTCCCAGCTCAGCCGGCCACCAGCCCCGGGGTACACAGGCCGGGCCGAACATCTGCACATGGAGAAACTCAAGGAGTGCTGGTTTCATATCACCAACCACTGCAACCTCTGCTGCGAGCATTGCCTCTTTGGCGCCGGACCTGCCTGCCGGGAGAGCCTGCCACGGCCTGAGCTTGACAGCGCCCTGGCCCAGGCCCAGGGGCTGGGCTGCCGCCTCTTCCTCTTCACCGGTGGCGAGCCCTTTATCTATCCAGGTTTCACCGGTATTATCAAGGGGCTGCTGGCTGAGCCGGCCAACCATGTGGTGGTCCTCACCAATGGCCTGCTCCTTGACAAGAACCTTGCTGACCTGGAAGTGGATCCGGCCCGCCTCCACTTCCAGGTCAGCGTCGACGGCCTGCAGAAGAGCCATGACCAGATCCGCGGCAGGGGCGCCTTCACAGAGCTGCTGACCAACCTCGACTTACTGGCCGAGGCCGGGTTCTCCGCCACCATCTCCCTGGTGGTCTGCCGGGACAATCTCGCAGACATGGTGGAGATCGTCCGGCTGGCCGCCAAGCGCGAAAACTCGGTGCATTTTCTCTGGCATTTCCAGCGCGGCAAGGGCAGTCAGGAGCAGCATGTCTCCCCAGTCGAAATTCTACCCCAACTCCTTGCCGCCCAAAAAGAGGCCCAGGGCCTGGGGGTAAAAATCGACAATATCGAAACCCTGCGCACCCAGGTCTTTGCCACCCCCGGCACCCGCTTTGATCTCAGCAATGCGGCCTGGGAATCCCTGGCCGTGGGCCCGGATGGCCATATCTATCCCTCCCCGGCCCTGGTGGCCGTGCCTGAGCTTGATTGCGGCGCTCTTTCCCAGGGTCTGGAAACGGTGTGGCGAACCAGCCCGGTGCTGGACAAAATTCGCCATACCACCCTACAGGGCGCCTATGACGAAAACCCCCTCAGGTTTCTCATCGGTGGCGGCGACATTGACCACTCCTATATCTCCGCCGGCTCCTTCAGCGGCCATGATCCCTACGTCGAACTCTATAACGGCGTGGCCCTGTGGCTCATTGCTGAACAAGCCAAGGCCTACCCTGATCCCCATCAACCGGAACTGGCCCTGAAGATGGGAGATGTGCGCTATGACTGCCCGGAGGGCACGTCAGTCACCCTCACCCATTGCAACTGCGTGCAGGCCCTGGCCGATGGCCATGCCTCGGTCCGTGAGTTTTACGGCCAGGCCGCCCAGGCCGCCAATGAGGACATTGTCAATCCCTTTGCCCATGGCCAGGCCGCTGTGGACTTTATCCCGGAGGTAGCCAAGAAACGCTCCTACGGCTGCGGTAGCCCGGTGCTGGATGCCGTACCTGGCCCTGGCGAGACCCTGGTTGACCTGGGCAGCGGCAGTGGGGTGGAATGTTTCATGGCCGCCGCCGAGGTCGGGGAAGAAGGCCAGGTCTATGGCATTGATATGACCGATGCCATGCTTGACCTGGCCAGGGGCTCAATGGACGAGGTGGCGGCCAGGCTTGGTTATGCCAATGTCCAGTTTAAAAAAGGCTTTTTAGAGGAGATTCCCCTGGAGGACGGCTGTGCCAATGTGGTGATCTCCAACTGCGTCATCAACCTGAGTCCGGACAAACGCCAAACCTTTCAGGAGGTTATCCGCATTTTGAAACCGGGCGGCAGGCTGGTGGTCTCTGATATTGTCACGGATGAACCCATCCCCACCACCATCAAAAATGACAGCCAGTTTCGCGGCGAATGCCTGGGCGGCGCCATGCTGCAGGAGGACCTCATGGCCATGCTCCGCGCCTCCGGTTTCACCGCCATAGAGCTTATCAAGCGTTTTCCCTACCGCCAGGTTGATGGCGCCCAGTTCTACTCCCTGACCTTCCAGGCCTGGAAACCAGCCGCGATTCAGGAGGTGGAGGTCATCTATCGCGGCCCCTTTGCCTCTGTCCATACCGAAAACGGCCGCCTGCTCCTCAAGGGCAAACGAACCCGGCTGCCCCTGGCCGATGTCCAGGCCCTGGGGGACTCGCTCTTTGTGGTGGATGATAGGGGTGCAGTCACCAATATGGAGATGGCCTCAAGCTGCTGCAGCCCTCAGCCCATCGCCAGCCTGGGCGACTCCTGCTGCCCACCTGGCCCAAAATCACCTACAGGGGCCAGCCCGGCCGAACAGACAGGCTGTTGTGACACAGGTCCCCCGGCCGCCAGCCCCTGTTGCGGAGAACCACCCCCCCAGCCAAAACTTGAGCAGGACTGCATGGTCTGCGGCAAACACCTCTCTTACAACACCAAGGCGGTCAAGGCCGGCTGTCATTATTGCGGCCAGGAATGCCGGGCCAATATCAGATGTCCTGATGGTCATTTTGTCTGCGACCACTGCCACCAGAAAGAGGGACTAGCCATCATCCGCCAGATCTGCCTCAACAGCAAAAAAGCGGACATGGTCGCCCTGCTTACAGAGATCCGGGCCAAGCAGGCCATTCCCATGCACGGCCCGGAGCACCATGCCATGATCCCCGGCATTATCCTGGCCGCAGCCCGCAACAGCGGTTTTGCCGTGGGCAGTGGCGATATCCTCACCGGCATTGAACGGGGCTCCAAGGTGCCAGGCGGCTCCTGTGGCTTTATGGGCAGCTGCGGGGCAGCCACCGGCGTGGGCATTGCCTTTGCCGTGCTCCTGGAGGCCACCCCCCTCACCCCCGGGGCCCGTCAGCAGGCCCAGGCCGCCACGGCCCGGGTGCTGACCAGGATTGCTGAAATTAAGGGGGGCCGCTGCTGCCAGCGCGAGTCCTATGTGGCCCTGCGCGGGGTTGCCGAAATCTCCGAAGAGTTTTTGGCCAGACAGCTCATGGCGGACGAGACCCTGGCCTGCAGCCAGTACCACGACAACCGGGAATGCCTCCGCAAACAATGTCTGCTCTGGGAGGCCAGGGACAGGCAGGAAACTGCGGGACTGCATATTATTAGAATGTAAAGAAGTTAGAGGAGGTAAAGAAGTGGCATCCCCCCTCGACATTCTTTACCTCCTTTAACGTCCCTAACTCCTCCACCTTCTGCTTTTAAAAAAATGCCCTACGAAATTACCCTCACCACACCGGCCCTCTTCTTTCCAGCGGTTTCCCTGCTCTTGGTGGCCTATACCAATCGTTTTGTGGCCTTGAGTAAACGGATCCGCAGCCTCCACTCCCTCTACCAGCAGGTTGCCGATGAGATCGTTGCCGAGCAGATCACCATTCTGCGCCGCCGTGTCTATCTGATCCGCAATATGCAGGCCTGCGGGGTGGCAGCCCTTTTCTGCTGCGTCTTGTGCATGGCCTCTCTCTTTGTTGGCGCCCTGTTGCTGGGTAAGATTATCTTCGGCCTCAGCCTGATACTGATGATGATATCCCTAGCCCTGGCCTTCTATGAGATTCTCATCTCCGAACATGCCTTGAAGCTGGAACTGAGCATGATGGAGAAAAAATAAAAAATCAGAAGTTGTGAAATAAGAATTTGTGAAATTGAGAAGGAGCAACCGACCAAAGAGCAGCGAATACATCGTAAAACCCGGGGCAGTTTTTTTTAATCAATCACCTTCCTTCTTCTTATTTCTCAAATTCTCAATTCTCAAATTCTCAAAGGAGACATCCTGAACCATGCCGGAATTACCAGAGGTGGAGGTGATCTGCCAGGGCCTCAAGCCCCATGTCGAGGGGCGGCGGATCAGAGAAATTATCTGCGGGCCCAAGGAGCTGCGCCTGGCCATACCGCGGACCGACCTCCAGGAACATATCTGCGGGGCGCAGATTAAGAATGTACGCAGGCGGGCCAAGTATCTCCTCTTTGAGATGGATAACGGCTGCCGCCTGCTGGTCCATCTGGGCATGACCGGCCGTCTCGGCGTTTTTCCGGCCAAGGCACCCCGGGCCCTCCATGACCATCTCCTTTTCCGCTTCGATGACAACATGGAGATGCGCTATAACGACACCAGGCGTTTTGGCTTTGTGACGGTGCAGGGAGGTGGGGATGACAGGATTGACCCCCTGGCCAGGCTCGGCCCGGAACCGTTCTGGGATGATTTTAACGCCGGATATCTGCAGGAAAGGGCTGGCAGGCGTCTGCAGCCGATAAAGAATTTTCTGATGGACAGCCAGGTGGTGGTGGGCATCGGTAATATCTACGCCAATGAGATCCTCTTTGCCGCCGCCATCCATCCCACCATGCCCATCGGCTCCCTCACCCTTACGCAGTGGCGCACCATTATTGATAGGAGCAGGGAGGTGCTGACCCGGGCCATCAGGAGCGGCGGCACCACCATCAGCGATTATGTCAACGCCTCAGGCCAGCCCGGCTATTTTCAGCTGGAGCTTGCCGTTTATGGCCGCAATGGCGAAAAGTGCAGACAATGCCAAACCACCATTGAAAAACAGACCCTTGCCGGCCGCGCCACCTATTTCTGCCCTTGCTGTCAGAAATAACCCTTCGACAGGCTCGGGGGGCTTGGGCGGGGTGGACAGTTCCAAACACCCGTTCGTTGAGCCTGTCGAAACGCCTTGGATAAAGTCTGAGCATGGGAGTATGCCCTTCGACAGGCTCAGGGGGCTTGGGTGGGGTGGGCAGTTCAAAACATCCGCCCGTTGAGCCTGCGGTGCCCTTTTAGACAGGCCCAGGCACCGGTTAGCTCAAACCATCCCCAAAACCTATTGCAAGAACCCGGTCCCTGAGCC
>JAUVQZ010000001.1 GCA_030597865.1 Pseudomonadota bacterium
CATTACCGCACTATGACCAATGTCGTTAACCGGCCCACTGCCAGCGGCGGCCGGGGTTATAATTTCATCGGTCACCATGAGCTGATGATCCCCTTATTGGCAGCCGCACTTCTTGATTGTATTACCCCGAAAGGCTTAAAGGAAAATTAAGTCTCCCCCCCATTACCCTTAAAAATTTAATCAATATATAATCGTGACAACAAAAACTGAAAAAAAAGGAAAGGCGTATCTTATCGGTGCCGGGCCGGGTGACCCTGGTCTTATCACGGTCCGTGGCCAGGAAATTCTAAAAAAGGCTGAGGTCATTATCTATGACTATCTGGCTGGCAAAAAGCTGCTGGACTATGTTCCCAAGGACGCTGAATTTATCTATGCCGGTAAAAAGGGAGGGGTGAAACACACCCATACCCAGGAAGAGATCAACCAGATGCTGGTGGATCGGGTTCGCTCCGGGAAATTTGTTGTCCGCCTGAAGGGTGGAGATCCCTTTATCTTTGGACGTGGCGGTGAGGAGCTGGAAGAGCTTGTCAAGGCCGGTCTTGATTTTGAGGCCGTGCCAGGGGTGACATCCGCATCAGCCGCCGCCACCTTTGCCGGGGTGCCTATTACCCATAGGAACTACACCTCCTCCGTGGCCTTTATCACCGGCCATGAGGACCCCAACAGGACGGAGAGCCGCATTGCCTGGGACAAGATTTCCACCGGTGTCGGCACCCTGGTCTTTTATATGGGTATCAAGAACCTCCCCTCCATAACCGCCAACCTCATTAAACATGGCCGTGATCCCCAGACCCCTGTGGCCATTGTGCGCTGGGCATCCATGCCTTACCAGCAATCAGTGGTCGGCACCCTGGAAAATATTGCTGAAATCGTTAAGGAGCAGGGAATTAAACCGCCGGCCCTCACCATTGTCGGAGATGTGGTCCGCTACCGTGACTCCCTGAACTGGTATGAGGCACGTCCCCTTTTCGGTAAAAGAATTGTTGTTACCAGGACCAGGGAGCAGGCAAGTGAGCTTGTCTCACTTCTGGAAGAGAACGGTGCCTCCTGCCTAGAGCACGCCACCATTTCCATTGAACCGCCTGATTCATGGCAGGAGGCGGACGCGGCCATAGACAGGCTTGGCGATTTTGACTGGGTCATTTTCACCTCCATCAATGCCATCCACTCCTTTTTTCAGCGTCTGCTCGACAAAGGATTTGATTCCCGAAAAATGCATGGCTGCCGTATCGCTGCCGTGGGTACGGTGACAGCTGATTGTCTTCTTGGGTATGGACTGAAGGCAGATCTCCTGCCTGAAAAATTTACCGGAGAGGGGCTTGTTGAGGCTTTGGTGGCAACGGACGTATCAGCAAAGAAGGTTCTGATTCCCCGCGCCTTGGAGGCCAGGAAGGTTCTTGAGGAGGGCCTGGCAAGGGCTGGTGCCCAGGTGACCATAACCCCTGTGTATCAGAACGTGCCCCCTGTGGCAGAGGGAGTGAAGCTGCGTAAGGAAATTGCTGGGGGAGAGGTTGACATGTTGACCTTTGCCAGTTCTTCCACCGTCCATAACTTTGTGGCCATGCTTGCCTGTCAGGACAACAGGGAACTGGCAGAGCTTCTTGATGGTGTGCTGATTGCCGCCATCGGCCCGATTACAGGTAAGACGGTTTCGGAATACGGACTCAGGGTCGATATCCAACCAGAGACGTACACCATTGCCGCCATGGTTGAGGCCATTGTCGCCCAAGCCACGACACCTGCGTAAGCTCTAATATATAATGGCCATAAAAAAAGGCTTTCTGCCTCAAGGGCAGAAAGCCTTTTTTTATGGCTTATAATATTTGAAGGAGAATCTTAGAGGTAGGAGTCTTCTTCCTCTTCTCTGCCCTCCACAACAGATTCAGGATCTGCTGGCCCTTCAGGGGCAGAAACAGGCTCGCTGACAGCTTCTTCAATCTGTTCAATTTCCGCGGCAGTCACCTCCTCATCAAAGGCACTTTCTCCCGGAGAAACAACAACTTCTTCTTCCGGTGATGTTGCCTGGGGGGCAGACCCTGAAGAAATCGGTTGTTCTTCACCTGCCGTGATGGGCTCATCAACAACGGTTGGCGAGGTTTCTGCAGCCGGTACTTCCTCCGCAGGGAGGGTAGGGGCTGTTTCTTCCCGGGCAGGGGACTCCATGGTTTCAGCAGGCCCTTCAACAGCGGCAGAGGCAGCTTGCGGCTGAGGGTTCAGTTGTTCGGTGGGTTCTTCCTGAACATCAAAGGCGGCATCCACTGCTGCTTCCTGTTCCGCAACCGCTTCAGCAATGGCCGCAGGTTCCTCCTGCTGCTCAGGGGGTGCAGGCACAGCTTCCTCGGTAGTTGGGACCGATTCTTCCATGGTAGTAGTCTCTGCCAGCCCAGAGGCTTCCGGCGCATCAACCTCCGATGTAACCTCAGGGGCCTCGTCCATGACCATGGGGTGGGTTGCAGGAGCGGTCATGTCATCACCGCCTTCAGGCATTTCAACCCCTTGGGGTTCATCAATAAATTCCTCCTGCATCATCTCATCAACGATCTGATCAACGGGTGGCAGGATAAAGTCATCACTGAGGAAGTCAGATTTTAAGATTTCCTGTTCAATGATGACATAGTCGGTGACAATGGTGGAAATAACCGCCATCACACGCCTGTTTTGCTCCCGTCCTTCTTCGGTGGAATTATCGGCAATGGGCTCTATCTCCCCGGCACCCCGGGTCTTCAGGCGTTGAGGATCAATGCCGAATTTGTCAGCCAGATAATTCTTAACAGTGGCAGCTCTGCGGCTGGAAAGTTGTTGGTTGTAAATCTCTGAACCCAGGTCACAGGTGTGACCTTCAAGCAGTGCCTCGGTCTCAGGGTAGAGAGTCATAAAGTCAGCAATTTTCTTGATTTCTTCCTCATAACCTGGGCGGAGGGTGGCCATGTTGAGGTCAAACTCGACATGGAGTTCAATGGTGACCACCTTGTCATGGGGAAGTTGGCGTTCTAAGATAATGATGTCATCATCAATAACAGCAATCTCTTCGACAAATTCATCCTCAATGATCTCAGGGATTGCTGGTTCTTCAACAATCTCAGTAACCTCTTCAGTGTCAACCATGACCGGCTCAAGGGGTTCCTCGACTGGTAAAGGCTCTGGTTCTGGCTCAACAACCTCCACCGGCTTGACCGGCATACGCCTCTTGGAGAAAAAGATCTTTTCAACGTAATCGGCAAGCTCTGCAGGGGAGTCAACAGCCCCATACTGGGCCAAAAAACCACAACCGCCAATTTTGGCAATGGCGTTCATGTTTTTGGCGCCTTGCGGATCATTACCAACGAGAATTGGGTAATAACATACAGAACCGCGAAACTTCTTTTTCATGTACGCGGATTCGTAAATAGCTGATTTGGGGATGTTGATACCATCGCTGATAAGGACAACGGCATGGGAACCATTGAGCTTGCGTAAATCTTGGGTGGCGGAAATAAAGGTCATGCCAAGGGGATCAAAGTCGCTGATGGCATGGGTTTTGGTGGCGATGATCGGGGTGAAACCTTTGGCATCTTTATGGTAGAGGCCAAAGATGGTGGAAAAGTCCTTTTCAAAGCGATCAGCTTTGGGGCCGTGGACACGAAGCATGCGCCGGTGGGGGATGTTGGGAATGGTTTTGCCAATATTGGAAATAAGGGATCTGGCGACTTTTTGACTTTGAGGTTCGCCTACCCCCAGAAAGGTTTTCCCTAATCCGTCAACAATGATCAAAAGATTGTCGGTTTTCTGCAGGTAAGCACCTGTTTTCAAACGATTGGTTAATTCAGCCGAGCTGTATACCGGCGGGATGGCGCTGAATACGGGTGTGATGCCTAGAACAAAAAACAAAAGCATTATCAGGGGGGTCACAATTGTAAAAAATCGTGATTTCATACAGTTACCTCTTTTTTTGGGCGTTGCCATGATCATTTAATGGTTAAAGCTGAATCGGCCCATACCTCTCTCATACCGATTTAACCCCCATATTGTATTATAAATAACTAAAATATCAAAACTTTTATCTTTTGAATTTCCCTGATATTGGGGGGTTTTTTTTAACTATGAAACCGGAAATGGCAAGGACACAACCCCTGGTGCTTAGATGGATAGCTCCATACTAATGTCAGATGCGGGGGCAGAATGGGTAAGGGCGCCGATGGAGATGATATCCACACCCGTGGCAGCAATTTCCCTTATGTTTTGGAGGTTTACGCCGCCAGAGGCCTCAACCAGGGCCTGGCCGTTGATGAGCTTAACCGCCTCTCTCATCTCATCTGCTGACATATTGTCGAGCATAATGATGTCAACTTGGGCCACAAGACATTCTTTGACCTGATCAAGGTCTTCGGTTTCAACCTCAATCTTCAGGGTGTGGGGGGCCTGCTGACGAACACGGTCCACAGCCTCGGTTATGGAGCCACAGGCAGCAATGTGATTGTCCTTAATCATGATGCCATCAGCAAGATTAAAACGATGGTTGTGGCCGCCGCCGACCCGGACAGCGTATTTCTCCAGGACGCGCAGCCCGGGTGTGGTTTTGCGGGTATCAGTGACCCTGGCTGGGAAGCCTTCAATTTCTTTAACAAAAAAATGGGTTAAGGTGGCAATGCCGCAGAGGCGCTGGACAAGATTCAGGGCCACCCGCTCCGCCTGGAGAAGCTCGAGAACTGGCCCCTGGCAGGAAAAAACCTCTTCTCCAGGCTGAATGAGCCGACCATCTTCAGCCGCCGTATAGCTGAGACCTGCAATGCGGTTTTTGAAAACCTCAGCAGCAATGGCCATGCCCGCACAGACGAACTGGCCCTTTGCTCTGAAGGTCGCCAGGCCAATAGCCCCAGGTGAAAAAATGGCCTGTGAGGTCACATCCCCTGTGCCCAGATCTTCCCGTAGAAAATGAATGATATCCTCTTGTAAGGAGAGAAGGTCCATGGTTTCCTGTTTTTTATGTGGTAAAAATATCGTCAAGGGAGATGGCATCATAGAAATGATGCCCTGGTGAGAATCAAAATTACAATGCCTATCTCTTGCTTGTCAAGGGTAAAGGGCCTCCATCTGCCATGTCCTGCAGCTTGATTAGTGCCCCAGCAGATTTGTTTTGCAAACGGCAATCAAGTTCTTTCGTTTTTCCGGTATCTCGAAAATTTTTTTCCAGTATTCTGGTTTTTTTCAAAATCTATCCCACCAGTTTCTGACGCTACCTATCAAATAGTTGTACTTGCCGGCTTTATTTACGTTTCATTTTTAAATGAACTGTGGCACTTTTTTTGCTCTTTATTAAAATTTTTTCACATTTTATAAGGAGGAAGAAGATGAAGAAAACATTTGCAATAGTGATGGCCTTGGTTCTTATTGTTTCAATTTCAAGCTATGCGAGTACTGACTGTGTATCTATTCACGATGGTGAATTAGCAGGTTCTGATGGTGCAACCTTAGAAACCGGGTATGACCAATGGGGGTATAATTATCAAGCGAAGATATTTAACGGCACCTACTGTGATGCCTACCGAGATGCTGAATGGTGTTGGGATTACAGAGATATTGATTTAGTAATGAAATGGAACAGTGCTTGGTTGAGTAATAAAGATTGTGATGGTGACGGATTACTGGATCGACACCTTGGAAATGATTCTTATCTTGGCTCTGGTGCTTGGTTGACAAATCACCAATCTGGAAAAGTTGAAGTTAATGGCAAGATGAGGAAATGGACATATTTTGTCAAAATAGTAGCAGCACCTGCAGATGCCACAGTAGTAGGTGACTTTTGGGTTGGGGCAGACGGCATTGAAATTGGCCCCGTTATTTGGGGGTCATTTGCCATAGTACAGCAGGTATCAAATGACCCTTCAAACGGGGAGCATGGGATTCTTTATAAAAGTCCATCTAATCCTGGTCTGGGGAATTTATAGAGATATTTGTTTTGAGAATCGCCAAGGCTATCAAACTCACCGATAACTCTAATGGCGCTTCAAAACTAGCAGAGAAAAATATCTTTCGATTAGCAGTATGACATCATAAGGCAGGGTCATTAAGTTGGCTCTGCCTTTTTCATTTTATAAAAAATCTAAAAATGGGATGGTATCCTATCACTACAATAAACAGAACACCTCAGACCTCTTACCCATAGATAATGCTCGATTGTCACTGCCATTTTCTCGATATATCCCCCCCCTGCCATGCCCCGTTCCTGGTTGATCTTAAGGTATGTGGAATCAAGAAGGTTTACTGTAACAGCGTCGGCCTTGAGCAATGGCATGCCTTGACTTCATTGGCCAGCAACCATCAGGAGATTCTTCCCTTTTACGGAATCCATCCATGGCATATCAGGCAGGATACAGTTGAAGCTGACCTTCGGGTTCTTGCCACTCTTCTAGGGGACAGCCATTCTTTTTGCGGGGAGATCGGCCTTGACCGTCTTTGTCGCACGGATCTCCGCCTCCAGGAGGAGGTGTTTATCCGGCAACTGGATCTTGCCATGGCCACCAAGAGTTTTGTGGCGATCCATTGCGTCAAGGCCTGGGGCAGGCTCATTGATATCCTTGCCGGCTACCAGGGGGAGGTTAGCTTTATGCTCCATGCCTTTCAGGGATCAAGGGAGGTCATGGAAAGGCTGGTGGCCATGGGGGGGATGATTTCCTTCTCCCACCGTGTTATGGATGGCGACCAACAGAAACTCCAGGATGTTTTAAGGGCAACACCCCTTGACAATCTCCTGCTGGAAACGGACTTCCCCTTTCAAAAAAGTTTTACGGGCCATTCACGGCAGACATATTGTCAGGTGCTTAGCAGGCTTTACTCCTTTGTATCCCAGCTTTGCCAGGTTCCTGTTAAAGAACTGACACACATCATTGAAAGAAATGGATCGATTTGCACGTATTGAGAAATTATTAGGTCACCGGAAAGCTGCCTGGCTTCAGGCCAGGTCCGTCACCATTGTCGGGGTCGGTGCCGTGGGGGGCTACGCCCTGGAAGGGCTGGCCCGCGCCGGGATCGGCAGGATACGGCTGGTGGATTTTGATGTTGTTGGCATCTCAAATATCAACCGCCAACTCCATGCCCTGGAGTCCACCCTGGGTGTTCTCAAGGTTGAGGCCGCCCAGCAAAGGGTGCTTGACATAAATCCCCACTGTCAGGTCGAGGCACTGCCCCTTTTTGCAGATCCTGATACGGTGGAAAAAATTCTTAGCCCAACACCAGACATCCTCATCGATGCCATTGATTCACTCAGCTCAAAGGGCGAACTCCTTACTGCTGCATACAAAAAAAATATCCCCACTGTCTCATCCATGGGCGCGGCTTTGCGCACCGACCCCAGCCAGATCGTGGTCGATGATCTGCTCAAGACAAAAAAATGTCCCCTGGCCAGAAAATTACGCAAAAATCTTCGTCTCAATGGCATCGGCCACGGCATAAGCTGTGTGTATTCCACCGAAGAGGTTTGTTTCGACTATGGGGAGCCGGAGGCAGATGGTACTGGTGGACATTCTCCCCATGTCAAGGGGCGTGCCCGGCGATTGCTGGGGAGCCTGCCAACCCTCACCGGTATTTTCGGCCTTATTGTTGCCAATACCGCTATCTACAAATTACTGGATGGCTATGATGGATGAGGTGCCAGGGTGATGTCAGCGATTTTGGAACCAGAGAAGATAGAGTCCTATAACCAATAGGAAAGGGCCATTGGTGAAATAAAAGAGATAAACCAGGGGGTATCGTCGCCCCAAAAACTCTTTTAACCCCGGGCGACTTACCACCCTGGGAATCCAGAACAGCACGGTGACCAGGGCACCGAGAGAAATAAAACAGAGGGCCAGGGTATTAAGGGGCATAGTTAGTGTAAATCCTCAGGTCTGGGTAAATGGTTTAGGGGGCTGGCATGGTTGTCGTTTGCTGTTGCACCGGCTCCTGGTCAGGACGCTATTTTTCAACCGTGTCTGGGGGGGGAGGCAGCATCCAGCCAAAGGGCAGGGTGATGGTGTCGAGGATCCATTTCCTCGTCGCCTCACCAATAGCGGAGGGGGAAAGGACGGTGATAACCGGATCATCCAGTGGGCCGGTCACCTTGACGGGAACTGAGACAATCCTGCCTTCCTGGCCGCCTAAAACTCGGCCAACCAGGGGTACCTTGGTTACCAGGCCCGTGATTGTCGAAAAAGGCACCACAAAAATGGTGAGATCATACTCCATGGTGGTCAGGTTAATCTCTCCGGTGGCCACAACATCCACACCATCCCCATCAATAAAAGCCTTGTCAATGGTAAAGATATTACCATAGACATTTCCGGAGACCTCCAGGGCGTTATAATAAAACCCCTCTTTCCAGATGGCCCCTGACAGCCCGGTGATATTGACCAGGCTCAATATTTTGGCAAGGGGGACAAATTTCTTTATGGTTCCCTTGTCAGAGAAGAGCAGAAGACCTCCCTGCCTATTGAGATTTATGTCAGAATGTATTCGACCAGAGATGGTAAGGGGGCCTTCAATAATGCCGCCAAAATCAAAACAGGAGAGAAACTCCTTGAATTCCAGAGGATCATCGGCAGGGGTGAGCAGGGAGAATTTCTTACTCGTTTTCTGGGACCCATCCCAGATGAGCTGACCGTTTACCCCCACCCCGCACACATCACTATGGAGAAGATTCATGGTCGAGGCAGCTTGGTCGAATTCATAGGTCCCCTTCAGGGGGGCAAAGGGCAGCTTGTAGGGATACTGCCTGCCGCTGTCCGTGCCCTGCCTGCCAAAGGGCAGGATGAGACGGTCGATGTGGAAGTTCAGCAGGCCTGAAATCTCGTATGTGGACAATCCTGCCGGCTCTTTTTTGATGGCCAGGGTTGTGTGGAGAAAATGATCAAGATCAGCCTGGATTTTTTTAATATTGGTGCTGGTGAGCGAAGGTGGCGAAACAAGGTCGACTTCAAAATGACCAGCGCCGGGTTTTGAGGAGAATATCCCTGTGGCGGTCAGGGATTCGTTGTTGAAATCAGCCTTCAGCTCTCTGATCCTCAAGCGAGAGTCCTCGCCAACGAGGTCCACTGTGGGGATGGTGAAAAGCCTATGCTCCTTGCCCCATTTCCAGTGGATATCTTGGCCCACAAGGTCGCCCTCAAAGTCAAGCACGGCCTTGTTCAGTTTCCTGTCATGCCTTTTATGCACCGTGAAATCACCGCTGATCGTCCCAAGACTGAAGTTGCTGTCATCCAGGAGGGCATGGAGTGACTGGCCAGAGATGTTGCCTGCAAAGGATGAGGAGAATGTCTCGTTGTTGTCCTGCCACTGCAGGGCAAAGGAGGCCGCATCCCGTGGGCCTTTTATCCGAAAGGATGCCGAGAAGGCGGTGTCACGCTCCTGAATATCCAGATCCAGTGAGGTTGTCTCATCTGCTGAGTAGAGTTTGCCAAGGAGGCTGAAGAGCTGGTCGTCCCAGCGGATATCCATGTTGGCAACATGGTAGGTCGGGCGGGGCATAAGAAGTCTGGGAAAGGCCTCCTTGCTGGTGAGCCAGCTCAGGTGGTTGCTTCCCAAAATACCATCTACCTGAAGATTTCCGCTCCAGCTCTGCCACTGGTCATGGAAGAGTTCGCCGCGTAAGTTTATTTTCTGAGCCAATAAAGAGCCTGAGCTGGCAAGAATCTGTATCCCCCTATGACCAATGGTCCCTTGCCCCCTTTCAATCAACACCCCTTCTGGCAGGGCAGGGGTCTTGAAGGTGACATCTGCTAATTTTGCATCAAAACTATAGGTATACTCCTGCGGTTTAAAAAAGGGGCCCTTGAGTGCCCCTGAGATCTCCAGCTGGCCTTGGGCCGAATCTATAACACCGCTGAAGGCCTCATCAAGGACAGGATATTTTCTCAACTCCCCCAGGAGGGTATAGCTGTCAAAAAGACCCTGCAGCGAATGAATGGCAAGGGGGATGTCCGGGTCATCCCAGGCAGCCTGGCCGCTGCTCTCCAGGATGGAATGGGCACCCATTTTGGCCTTGATATTCAGCCAGCTGATGGAGGTGTCGGTTACCTGGAGATTGCCGGATTCCGGGCGCAGGGGCCAGCTGAGCCGGTCATAGCGAAGCTCAGCATCATCATACCTGTCAACATCAACAACGACATGGAAGTCGCGAAGGTCATCACCAATATGGAGATGGCCATTGGCGCGGCCACTGGCCTGAACCATACCAAGCTCATGGACGACATCCCCGTCGGCTATGAGGGTGCGGAGTACTGCGGGGAGCTCCTCGAGATTGGCGTCAATATCAACGTCAACCTCAAGGCCGTGTTTATCATTTGCCAGGCCGACCAGAAAGACGCCATTCGTGCCCTTGGCATCACCTACCCAGGTGATGATATCCCTGCCGGTGAGATCACCATCCTTAATAAGAATGGGCCCTCGAGCATTGCTGAGATCAAGGGGGATGGCGGCAAGGTGGATATCGGAGTCGGCTATGTCGACCTCGATGGTCATGGAGGTAACATCTTCAAATGACCTAGCCGGGGCATCAAAAAAATAGGAGGCGCTATGTGCCTTGCCCCCCTGGACAATATCACAAACAATCTGGGCCACCGGGTTATCCCCCAACAGGCCGAGGACCTTGTGACGAAGAGCGCTGAGGTCAATTTCCTCGGCCTGGAGATCAATCTTTATATGTGCCAGTTCCCTGTCCCCGGGGAAATAACGGCCAATCTCCCCCTTAATCTGCAACTGGGGCTCGTGGACAAGAAGGTCTTTGATCAGCAGGGAAAAGCTGCCCCTGGGGCCGAGATAAAGGGCAAGATCACCATGGCCGAGCTTAAAATCTTCTCTTGTATCAAGCCGTGACAGGGAAAAATCAGGGATATCTCCCCTAAGGGCGATATTCAGATCAGCGGCTTTTCTGGTCAGGCTGAAAGAAAAATTGCTGTGATCGGCCAGTGGCATAAGAAAGGTCTGGTCATTGGCAGTGGCTATTTTTTGGCCATGGAGTTTTTTGACCTCACCTGAGACGGTTACGCCTGTTTTTTTGGAAAAATCACCGACCAAGGTTATTTTTTTGGCAAAACTTGCCCCACTTGCCCAGGAAAATTGGCCCCTGTTGGCACGGATTGTCAGGGTTGCCGCAATGTCATGCAGGGAGACCTGGCGCGAGGCGAACATATCGCCATGGAGGGCTGGCAGGTGCAGGCGGCCATTTTCAATATGGAGCTTCATCCCCGGCAGGCTTATGGCAGTTGCCCCTTCCCCTTCACCAGCAGATGTGATTTTGTGAAGTCGAAGGACTGGATCAGTGATGTTCAATCTGCCCAGGGATGAGACACCAAAGAGTATCTTCCAGGAGGGGTACAGGGTGGCCTGGGGGCTGGTGGCAGAGAAGTTCTGATGCAGCACCTCAATATGTCCCACCTGAAGACGGGGAAGGGGAAACCAGGTAAAGGTCAGATCCTGAACACTGGCATCAATGCCATAGGAGCTGGCCATGCGGGCCAGTAGCTGCTTCTGGATCTTTTGGTTTTCAATCAGCAGGGGAGTGCTGAAGATAACCCCTGCAACCAGGAGCAAGAGAAGGCCGGTTATGATAAGAAGCTTCTTTTTCATTTAAAGGGGGGGCAAAGGGCCAGGATAGCAACGTCGGCTGAAAAGGCATTCATTGCCCTATTCGACAGATGTGAGCATTTCATCAATCGTTGCCAGGCCGCCCTGCCAGAAGAGCGGGTCATTAAGGTCCACCCCAAAGGGCTTAACAAGCTCATAGGGGGAAAGGGTGCCACCGGCGGCCAGTAATTGCTCATACCTGGGTACAAAATTTTCGCCTTCGGTTTTGCACCGCAAGGGCGTAAGTTTCGTTTGAGCAGGCAAGCTGCTCAATTCAGCTTTGTACAGATTGTAGAGGGCAAGGACAAGAAGTTCACCAAAGGCATAGGAGTAGACATAGCCGGGGGTGTGGAGAAAATGAGGGATATAGGACCACCAGACATCATAATTATCAGTCAGACTGACACTGTCGGCAAACATCTCCTCCTGGATATCTCGCCAGTGTGCACTGAAGGATTCCTGGGAAAGCTCCCCCTGCTCACGGCGGCTGGTATGGATACGATCCTCAAAGCGGTTCATCGATATTTGCCGAAAGACAGTGGCAAATATTGACTCAAGCTTCTGGCAGGTAAAGGCCCGTCTCTGCTCCTCCGACTCCAGGAGGGCCAGTTGACTGTGGAAGACAAGGAGCTCTGCAAAAACCGAGGCGGTTTCAGCCAGGACCAGCGGCGTATCACTGTTATAATACCCTTTTTCGGCTGCCAGATACTGATGAACCCCGTGGCCGAGCTCATGGGCCACGGTGGCAACGTCACGGATATTGCCCGTGTAGTTGACCAGGACATAGGGATGCACCCCAGGGACACAGGGGTGGGCAAAGGCGCCGCTCCGTTTTCCCTCAACAATGGGGGCGTGTATCCAGCCCCGGTCAAAAAAGAAAGAGGCTATTTCCGCCATTTTCGGAGAAAATCCCCGAAAGGCCGTTAATACCATGTCCTGGCATTGCAGCCAGCCAACCTGGTTATCAGGGAGCTCTGGCAGGGGGGCATAGCGATCATAATCGTAGAGGGTATCGAGGCCGAGCACCTTTTTCTTCAGGCGGTAATAACGCTGGACAATATCATAGCGCTTGGTTACCGAGGAAACCAGGACCGTCACCGTGTCATCGGTCAGCTCATTGGCCAGGTTCATGGAACTCACCCAGGAGGGATAGCTGCGCAGCCGATCGGTGATCATTTTGTCGGCCAGGATGGTATTAAAGATATGGGTGATAATATGGAGCTGGGAGCGGAGTCCGGCGGTCATATCCTCGGCAGCCTGGATGCGCACCTGGCGCTGTGGCGAATAGAGGTCGGAGAGCACCTCCTCTTCGCTCCGCCGCTGGGCGCCGAAGGTGAGGTGGCCGAACACCTTTTCAAAGAGATCCGTCCAGCTGGACGACCCCACCGGTGCCTTGTCCATGAGGAGCTGTTCCTCGGCGCTGCTCAGGAGGTGGTCGGCATAGCGCCGGATGCTGAGCAGATAATGATGGTAATGGCTGAGTGTGTCGTCCTGCAGTAGTTTCTTGGCCACGCCTTTTTCTGTCTTGCCCCACTCAAGATCAAAAAAAACGGTCTCCTTGCCCACCTGACTGGCAACCTCCCTCACCTCCTGCAAAAAGGCCCCGGCCTCAGCATTTTTGACCTGGGTGGTGAAATTCAAGAAGGCATAGGTGGATAATTTGCCCAGAAGAACCGCAATATCCTCAAGCTTTTTGACCAGCCCGGCAAGCTTCGGGGCGGTGAGTTCAGCAATTTTATGACGATGGGTGCGTGCAACAGCCTCAGCCCCCTGCTGGCATGATTTGATATCCATCTTGATGGCAGGATCATTGAGCCCGGCATAGAGGTGGTCAAGGCGCCAGATAACATCTGAGGTTTGGAGATCGTTGTTTAGTTGTGTCGACATAGGGGCTGTGTTGGGGCTGAGGTTTAGGGGTGAAATTGAGATAGTACAGCACCTCCGGGGGAATTACAATCAGCGAGCCCGGGGCAAGAAAAAATCTTGCGTCAAAGAAAAGAACGATATAGTTTGTATTCGAAATTTTATTTTAAAAAGCCTCTCACACGTAGGTGTTTTTAGTTTTTTTTCAAAATAATCGAGCTCTTATACTCTTTGTTTTTTCACAAGCCATGTGCAGATAAAATACCTGGAATTTCACACCCTGTGCGCAATCCCCCTCCCCTTAACAGTTTTCCTGGCCCTATCCAAGGCCTGGCAGCAGGCCATCATTTCCCATCATGCTCCCCCGTTGTTTCATGCCTTGTTGCCACGGCATGGATAACCGTTTAGTCCTCACAGGTATCCCATGACATCTTCCACGACATATGATGAAGGAAAGGTAAAAACACTCAGCTCCCTCGAGCATATCAAGCTGCGGCCGGGCATGTATATCGGCCGCCTCGGTAATGGCTCCCATCCTGACGATGGCATCTATATCCTCCTCAAGGAAATCATCGATAACGGTGTTGATGAGTTCATTATGGGGGCTGGTAAGAAAATTGATATGACCATTGAGGATTCCGGCGCGGTGAGGATACGTGATTACGGCCGTGGTATTCCCCTTGGTAAAATTGTCGAGTGTGTATCGGTAATTAATACCGGCGCCAAGTATAATAGCGATGTCTTCCAGTTTTCCGTTGGTCTCAACGGTGTGGGCACCAAGGCGGTAAATGCCCTCTCCTCAGATTTCAAGGTTACGGCCTACCGGGAGGGTGCGTTTGCCACGGCCACCTTTAAGGATGGTACCCTTGTTGACCAGGAACAAGGCAAGGCAAAGGAAAAGAATGGCACCCTGATAGATTTCATGCCCGCCCCTGACATTTTCAAGGGCTACACCTATAATTTTGACTTTATCAAGAAGAGATTATGGCGTTATGCCTATCTCAATGCTGGTCTTAAACTTCTCTTTGATGATGAAGAGTTCTACTCCGAAAATGGCCTTCTTGATCTTTTGGCCAATGAGATAGACGACAGCCAGCTCTATGACCCCCTCCACTACCAGGACGACACCCTGGAGCTCACCTTTACCCATATAAATGGCTATGGTGAGTCCTATTTTTCCTTTGTCAACGGCACCTATACCAATGAGGGCGGCACCCATCTTTCCGCCTATAGGGAGGGAATACTCAAGGGCTTTAATGAATTCACCGGCAAGAAATTCTCCGGTAATGATGTCAGGGAGGGGATTGTCGGCACCATTGCCGTCAAGGTGGTGGAACCCATCTTTGAGTCCCAGACCAAGAATAAGCTGGGCAACACCTATATCCGGGCCGATATTATTAACCGCGTCCGAAAATTTGTCTGCGATTCACTTTATAAGGACACGGATCTGGCCGAGGTCATGGTCCACAAGATCCAGCAGAACGCCAGGATCCGTAAAGAATTGCAGAATGTTCGCAAGGAGGCCAAGTCCAAGGCCAAAAAAATAACCTACCGCATCCCCAACCTTAAGGATTGCAAGTACCACCCCTCCAAGGCAAGGCCTTCCCAAAAAGGCCGTGAAAACATGATCTTTATCACCGAGGGCCAATCCGCCTCCGGTTCCATTGTCAGTGCCCGCGATCCCATGCGCCAGGCAGTTTTTTCCATGAAGGGTAAGCCCATGAACGTCTATGGCCACAAGCTTGATCTGCTTTATAAGAATGATGAGATGTATAATATCATGCGGGGACTCAATATTGAGGAATCCGTGGGCCATCTCCGTTTCGACAAGGTCATCTTGGCCACGGATGCCGATGTGGACGGGCTCCATATCAGAAATCTTCTGCTCACCTTTTTTCTCCATTATTTTGAGCCCCTGGTAAAGCTTGGCCATGTCTACATCCTCGAGACCCCCATCTACAGGGTTCGCAACAAGCAGGAGACCATCTATTGTTATTCTGACCAGGAAAAGGACAGGGCGATCAATAAACTGGCAGGCCGGGCCAAGGTGAAAAAACAGGTGGAAATTACCCGCTTTAAGGGTCTTGGCGAGATCTCCCCGCCGGAGTTCAAGCAGTTTATCGGCGAAGATATCCGCCTGCAACAGGTCAATATTGACAAGCTTTCAGAGGTTCCCAAGCTTCTCTCCTTTTACATGGGCAAGAACACCCCTGATCGCAAAGAGTATATCATGAGAAATCTGGTTTAAGGGCGAGGTCCTCTATGCATCATCTCGAAGAGTATGGCAGTTTGCATCAGCTTTTTGACACAAACTTCCTTGATTACACCTCCTATGTCATCAAGGAGAGGGCTATTCCAGATCTGAGTGACGGTCTCAAGCCCGTCCAGCGCCGGATCATGCAGACCCTGGCCAATATGGATGACGGCCGCTTTAACAAGGTCGCCAATGTGGTGGGTGACACCATGAAGCTCCATCCCCATGGCGACCAATCCATCTATGCCGCCCTGGTCAACCTCTCCAACAAGGGCTATCTCATCAGCCAGCAGGGCAATTTCGGTAACATCTACACCGGTGATGGCGCCTCAGCGGCCCGTTATATCGAATGCCGTTTATCGCCCCTGGCCAAGGAGACCCTCTTTAATAAGGACCTCACCACCTTCAGCGAGTCCTATGACGGCCGCCTCATGGAACCGGTCACCCTGCCCAGTAAGATACCCCTTTTACTTCTCCAGGGGGCCGAGGGTATTGCTGTTGGTATGGCAACCAAGATTATGTCCCATAATTTTGTTGAGGTGCTGGAGGCCCAAAAGGATCTCCTTGGCGACAGGGAAATCGAGCTTTTTCCTGATTTTCTTAAAGGGGGCACCCTTGATGTCAGCGGATATGAGGACGGTAATGGCCGACTAAAATGCCGGGCCCGCATTGAGGAACAGGATGAGAAGACCATTATAATTAAGGAGATCCCCCACTCAACAACCACCCAATCCATTATGGAGAGTGTGGAAAAGGCGGCCAAGCAGGGCAAGATCAAGATTCAGTCTATTAATGACTACACCGCTGAAGAGGTGGAGATAGAGATCAAACTGCCCCGTGGCATCTATGCAGAGGATACCATCAGGGCCCTCTATGCCTTTACCGATTGCGAGGTCTCCATCAGCCCCAACCTCACGGTTATCAGAAATGATAATCCGGTTAATGTCAGTGTCACAGAGATACTGCGTGACAACACTGAAAAGCTTGTCTCTGATCTTGAAAAGGAGCTGTTAATTGACCGTGATCGTCTCCAGGAACGACTTCAGGCCGCCCTGCTCGAGCAGATTTTCATCGAAGAACGTCTCTATAAGAAGATTGAAGAATGCGAGAGCTATGAACTTGTGGTGGAAACTGTTGCCAGTTCCCTTGGGCCCTTTCGTGACCGTCTGCTGCGTGATGTCACCGTTGAAGACATTGAACGGCTCTTAGAGATCCGGATTAAACGGATATCCCGCTACGACATTGCCAAAAAGCAAAAAGAGATTAATGCCACTGGCAAGAAGATCCGTGAGGTTGAAAGGCATCTTCAGGATATGGTGCTCTTCACAATTAATTATATCGACGGCTTGTTGAAGAAATATGGCCCAAACTATCCCCGGCGCACCGAACTTGCCACCTTTTCAGAGGTTGAGGCCCGTAAGGTGGCTATTTCCAACCTCACGGTGGGCTACCAGGCAACCACAGGATTTCTCGGCCATCAGGTCAAGGGTGACCAAGGCTTTACCTTTCCCTGTTCCGAGTATGACAAGGTGATGCTCATCTTTAAAAATGGCAGCTATAAGGTCGTGCCTGTGGCTGACAAGGTTTTTATCGGCCATGACCTTGTCTGGATAGGCAAGGTGGAGCAGAAGCTTGTCTTTAATATCATCTATAAAAATGGCCCTGAGAACCTCTCCTATATCAAACGTTTTCAAATGCCGAAATTTATCCTGGACAAGGAGTATGAGCTTTTTGGCCCCCATAAACGCTCCCTTATTCAGTTTATGAGCCTTGGCAAGGCGGGTCTTTTCAGGGTGTATTACACCCCCAACAAAAGGGCTAAGGCAAATTATGAAGATTTCACCCTGGAAGATTTCTTGATCAAAGGTGCTGTGGCTCGCGGCAAAAGGGTTTCCAGCACCAGGCCGGTAACCAGGGTCAGGGCACTGGTGTCAAAGGATGACAGCCCTGACGAGGACAAGAAGCCCGTCAGTCTTTTTGAACCAAAGGGTTGACAGGTGTTTGCTGGGACAAGCTCGCCCCTCCACCCAAAAAGTCTCTTTGTTGAGACTGGCGTGGACCACGCTTAAATATAGAAAAAGGACAGGGATACCCCTTGAGTAAGGCAGCCGCAGTACAACAAATGTTTGACTCCATTGCCGGCCAGTATGACCTGATGAACAGGGTCATGCCCCTGGGCCAGGATCAACGCTGGCGCCGCTTTGTGGTGGAAAGGGCAGGGGATGCAGGGCAGGGCAGGGTGCTCGACCTGGCCACCGGCACCGGTGATATTGCCGCCCTTTACAAGGCCTCCCATCCGCAAGCCACGGTTATTGGCGGCGATTTTTCCCAAAATATGCTGGCCGAGGCCCGTAGACGTTTTACTGACCGTGACATCTCATGGCAGGCCTGTGACGCCAATTTTCTGCCCTTTTCAGATGATTTCTTTGAGGCCGTGACCTTTGGCTATCTCCTGCGCAACGTCGATCATGCCCCCACTGTTCTTGATGAGGTGTACAGGGTGCTCAAGAAGGGCGGCCGCATTGTCTGTCTTGATACAACACCGCCCCGCAAAAATATTCTCTACCCCTTTATCCGGGGCTATTTACGCTGGGGGATCCCCCTCATGGGGAGAATGATTGCCAGTGACGAGGCGGCCTATGCCTATCTCACCGGATCCACCATGGACTTTTACAGGGCAGAGGGTCTGGCCGCCGCCTTCCGGGATGCCGGTTTCCAGGGGGTGGGGTTTAAAAAATTTATGATGGGCACCATTGCCGTCCATTGGGGAGAAAAATAAGTGACAAGAGGTAAGAAGTAAGAAGTTGAGAAATAAGTAGAGGGAAAGGTTCTCAATTAAGAAAACCACCTTGTTGACAACTTCTTATTTCTCATATTCTCATTTCTTCAACTTCTTCTCTTCATACATCTTGAGAATAAGCACATCCTCATGGGGCACATCGCCAAACATTCCCCTTTGGCCCCGGGGCACCGCAACAATGGCGTCTGCCACATCCATGCCCTCAACCACCTCTGCAAATACCGCATAGCCATATTCATTCATCCGCATGGAGCGATGATCCAGGGATCTATTGTCGTTGACATTGAAAAAGAACTTGCCGTTGGCACTGTTGATGTCCTGGGTGCGGGCCATGGACAGGGTGCCCCTCTTATTTTTTAAGCCGTTATGGGCCTCATTCATGATGGGTGCCCGTGGGGCCCTTTTTTTCAGGCCCGGCTCAAAGCCACCGCCCTGAATCATAAAGCCGGGAATAACGCGGTGGAAGATAAGGCCGTTGAAATAGCCATCACGGACATAGGTGCGGAAGTTGTTGCAGGTGACAGGGGCCTTGTCATCAAACAGGGCAAGGACCATTTTGCCCATGCTGGTTTCCATGATGATACGTGCCTTTTCCGCCCCTGCTGCATGGACGGATGTTGCGCCCAGGGAAAAAACGAGCAGGAGCATGCAGATGATTTTTTTTCGCATAATAAAGCCTCTTTGCACTGTTAAAATTTGTTACGCATTGACAGATGATGCCCCCGTCAAAAGTCCCTGGCACCAAAACCATGTGACGTTAAAGCCGAATTAAGGGTCCGCCTCCATGGGGCTTATACCCCTGTGGGATAAATCAGTAAGATAGCCACTGTGCCGGTGGTCGTACCGATTTTTTTTGCGAGGCCATCAAAAATGGTGTAAAAATACCATGTTTTGATATAATTTTCCCATGAAACAATTTTTACTGTACCTGTTTTTTTGATTTACAATCAGCCATGCATAAACCCATTGATGTAAACTCAGCGCGTATGCCCCAAGGCCCTTATTCTGAAACAATCGTCTTTGCCCAGGGGATATTCAGGACCAGCTCCATTGTTTCGGCGTGCTGTGTTCTTCTGCTCTCTTTTCTGATCCCCCAGCGGGATACCGTTTCCGAGGCAAAGGTTGCAGAACCCCCGGAGACCCTTATTGTCAAGGCTGATGAGGTGAATGTCCCCAGGTACACAGTGCCTGTCTACGCCCCATCATCCTCCGTGGATCTCCAGCAAACCCTTAAGAAATATGGGCTCTGGTCCATAGAAAACAACTCAACCATTGAACCGGTCCTGTTCAGCTCCTTTCCCGACAATCTCCACACCGTGTCCATAGCTGACAAAAAGACAATATTCCTCCATGGCCTCCTGCCCATTGCCCTCTATGCCAACCAGCTGGTTGAGGGTGAACGGCTGCGTCTTTTTGAGCTTCTGGCCATGTCTGGATCCCTGCCTGGAGATTTCGCCCTGGCAAAAATACCCGAGGGCTGGCAAAAGATTCTGGCCCATGATGATAAGGGCTGGCTCCTTGATTTGGGCAGGCGCTATAAGGCTGAAACGATCTCACAGCTCAAGGAAAGGGTGAGGTCTGTGCCGGTAAGCCTTATTCTGGCCCAAAGTGCCCTGGAGTCATCCTGGGGAACATCCCGTTTTGCCATGGAGGGTAACAACCTCTTTGGCATCCGCACCTGGGGCAAAAAGGGCCTTGTCCCTGAGGGGAGGGATAGGGGCAGCACCTTTCTGGTGGCAAGATATGATACCATTCTTGATTCCGTCAACGCATATATTAGCACCTTAAACAGCCATCATCTCTATGTGAAGTTCAGAACATTGCGCCTGGAGAGCCAGGACCCCGAGGTGCTCAGCGGAGGGTTGCTTTTTTATTCTGAAAAGAGAGAGAGTTACATCACAAAGGTTAATCGGATTATCCGTTATAATCGCCTTAAACGTTTTGATACCCTGCACCTGGCTCGCTACGATGACGGCTTTGCACCCAACATGGCGGTCAATTAAATCTGTGGTTATATTCTGCAAATCCCCCCGGTTGCCTTTCTTTTTTTTTAACCATATGCCGTCCTGCCTGCTGAACAGGGAAAAAGAGCTCCCTTGCCCCCTTTCAAGCCTTTTGTTCCCGCATGATCCATAACCGAGGTCTTCCATGTTGAAGAAAAACACCTTCCTTGCCCTCTGCCTGCTTCTTCTGGCCCTGTCTCCAGGCCTCTGCCTTGCAGGCAATAATGCAACCATTTTGACCTACCACCGTTTTGGGGACGACCGTTATCCGACCACCAATATCAGCTCAGAGGCCTTTGCCGAGCAGATGGCTTTTTTACGTGACAATGGCTACACCGTGATCCCCCTTGCAGACCTTGTCTCCCTCCTGAAAAAAAAGGAGCAGATACCTGCCAAGACCGTTGTTATCACCATTGACGACGCCTATGCCACCGTCTATGAAAATGCCTGGCCCATCCTCAAGAAACATGGCTACCCCTTTACGGTCTTTGTCTATACCCAGGGAGTTGATCAAAATTACGGGGACTATATGAACTGGAGCCAGCTCCGTGAGCTTAAGGGGCAGGGCGTTGATCTCCAGGACCATAGCTATGGTCATAAACACCTGGCGTTCAGGCCGGAGAGTATGGATAAACTGGGCTACAGGGCCTGGGTCAGTGGCGACCTGGTGAAATCCATGGCCCTCTTTTCCCGGGAGCTGGGCGATACGCCCCGTTTCTTTGCCCACCCATATGGCGAGTATAACCAGATCATTATTAATGAGGCCAAAGACCTGGGTTATGAGGCGGTCTTTACCCAGGATCCCGGCGCTGTCGGTTCCCATTCTGACCTCTACTCTCTGCCCAGGCAGCCCATTCTTGGTGATGAATGGGCCTCCATGGCCCATTTTGAGAAGATTTTGAGGGTGGCGGATTTCCCGGTAACCGATCTCACTCCCTATCCCCAGCAATTGGCAGACGCCATGGTAACCAGGTTCCAGGTCCGGATGATTAATCCCGAGGATTATATCCCCGGCAGTTTCGGTTTCTGGGTAAGCGGCTTGGGCTGGCATCAGGGCCAGAGGGAGGGGGACATCCTCTACTTCACAACAGACAAGCCCCTCCAGCGCCCAATAAGCAGGGTCGTTGTCAGCGGTCGTGAGGCCAAAAGCAGGAAGCTTGCCACCCGAACCTGGATGCTCATCCATCCCAATGGTGATGGGGCAGGAAGATAAGCAATGCGTGATTTTATTATGCGGTTGGATTGGCCCCTGCTTATCATCCTTTGTCTGACCTTGGGCTTGGCCCCCTTTACCCCTCCCCATATTGTTGAGAAACTACAGATGCTGAGCCAGGAAACCCTAAAGAGACCCCTGGACTGGTTTGACCTCTTTTTTCACGGCATCCCCTGGCTGCTTCTGGCAACAAAGGCGATCTACGCCATCCGCACCCTTTATTTGCCGAAATGACAGATGGGGTAGGTACATTTCTTACAGACACTGCACAGGCCGCCATGGCCCAATAAGGCAAGGTCAGCACGGCTGATTTTTTCGCCGGCAAGAACCCTGGGCAGGACAAGATCAAAAACCGTAATGCGATGGAACATGCCACAGGCCGGCAACCCCATAATGGGCATGCCATTAATGTTTCCTACCAGGAACATGGCCCCGGGCAGCACCGGGGTGCCATAGACGATATCTGTGGCGCCGGCTGCGGCGATGGCCATCCTGGTAACATCATCCGGATCCACGGACATGCCGCCACTGGTGATGATTAAGTCGGCACCGGCATCAATGCAGCCCTTAATTTCCGAGGCAATCCTGTCGATATCATCAGGCGCAAAGGCGACCTTAACAACAGACGAGCCCAGTTCTGCAAGTTTTTCACGAAGCACTGGTTCAAAGGCATCCTTAATCCTGCCGTAAAAAACCTCATTACCCGTAATGATCAGACCGGCCTGGGCCTTGCGCAGGGCCTTGACGCGGAAGATACCCCCAGCCGGACAGAGGGCTGCGGCCTGGTCAACAATATCCTTTTTCGAGGTGAGGGGAATCAGCCGGGTGGCAGCCACCTGGGTCCCTTTCTTGACCGGGGTGTTGTTATGCAGGGATGCGCACATCACCTCACCGAGCATGTTGAATGCATAGAGGTCTTCAACCTGTACCTTAAGTATACCGTCAAATTCAGCAACCAGGCTCAGTTTACCTTCGGTGGGCTCACCGCTCACCACAACACCCGAACCGGCAAGGGCCCTGGCCATAATTTCGGCGGCATCATTCTCATGGATCTCATCATCATCCAGGGAAAGCACGTAAATATTATCCTTGCCAAGGCGTTTGAGATGTTCCACATCCTCGCTGCGAATGATATGACCCTTTTTAAAGGCCGCCCCCTTAAAGGAGTCTTTCTCGTCAACCTCCTGGTCCAAGGGACGAATTTCTGTGACGTCATGGGGAAGGACCATGCCGATGGCCTGTTCAACGGGGACTGTTTTCGATGCCATAATAATCTCTTAATTTTTTTTGGTTTTTTTATGTGCTGTGGGCCAATAAGGAGAGCTGATATCATCTCTAAAACCGGGAAATAATTATACTAAGCACGGTGCTAAAAGGCTAGTATATTGACAAAGGTCTAAAATGAGATAGAGTGACGTCGCCCTGTAGCGACCTAAAAACCTATTTCATTCCTTTAGGAATTTCGAGGGTAAAAAAACAGAGGGGGAGTTCATGAGCAATACCAGGGGAAACTGGCAGTCAAATCTTGGTTTTCTGCTGGCTGCCATAGGCTCGGCCATTGGTCTTGGCAATGTCTGGCGTTTTAGCTATATGGCCCATGAGCATGGCGGTGGCGCCTTCCTGGTACCATACCTTGTTGCCCTGCTTTTGGCCGGTTTGCCCATTATGCTTGTGGAGTATGGCGTCGGCCATCTCGAAAAGGCCTCTTCACCCTTAAGCTTCCGGCGTATCGGTAACCACTATGAATGGTTGGGGTGGTGGATGCCGGTGGTGGCCATGTTTGGCATCATGCTCTATTACGCAGTTATTATCGGCTGGTGTGTCAACTATTTTTTCCTCTCTGCCTCCCTGGGCTGGGGCCTTGATCCGCAAAGCTTCTTTTTTAACGATTTCCTTAAAATTACCGATTCCGCCGACAACCTCGGCACCTTCAGGATGCCCATCCTCCTGGCCACCGCCTTTGTCTGGTTCCTATGTTGGCTTATCTGTTTTCGTGATGTCAGCCACGGCATTGAACGGGCCAGTAAAGTCTTTATGCCCACCCTGTTTGTCCTGACCCTGATCATGGTGGGCTGGACCCTCACCCTAGAGGGCGCCACTGATGCGGTACTCAATAATTATCTTTCTGCCGACTGGTCTCGAATCAATATCTTTGCCCATGACCCGGCCCTGCGCAGCCAGGCCATCAAGACATGGGTGGCGGCCTTTGGTCAGATATTCTTTACCCTGTCCTTGGGTTTTGGCATCATGATTACCTATGCCAGCTACCTGCCGGAAAAGACCAATATCGGCCAAAACGCCCTCATTACCTGCGTGGTGAACTGCGCCTACTCCCTCATTGCCGGTCTTGCCGTCTTTGGTATTGTTGGCTTCATGGCCCAAAGCCAGGGTGTCCTCTTTGAGGATGCCATTAAAGGCGGACCACAGCTCGCCTTTGTCGTCTACCCCAAGGCGATTTCGTTATTGCCCAGCCTCAATGCCATCTTTGGCATGATGTTCTTTTTAATTCTGGTCATTGCCGGCCTCACCTCCGGAGTGTCGTTGATTGAGGCCTTCACCTGTTCCTGTACGGATAAGTTTGACTGGCCCAGGAAAAAGGTGGTGACCGGGATCTGTGTTCTCGGTTTTATGGGCAGCCTGATCTTTACCACCCAGGGCGGTCTTTATGTGCTTGATATTGTCGATCATTTTATAACAAACTATGGTCTTGTGGTGGGCGGTCTTGTGGAGTGTCTGCTGGTGGGCTGGGTACTTAAGACCGTGGTGCTGCGTAAACATTTTGCGAAATCGGGCAGTAAGATTCCGATCATTTGGGATATCTGTGTTAAATATATCACCCCGTCACTCTTAATCATCCTTGTCTATTTTGCCGTTAAGGTTGATAGTGCTGAAAATTATGGCGGCTACTCATTTGACCAACTCCTGCTCTTTGGCGGCGGCGCGATGCTGGCCTGCCTTGCCTTGGCCCTGCTCCTTGCCCTTGCCCCCTGGGATCCAGAGAGACTCAAGCGTCGCCATCAACCCGAGGAGGATGACCTCCTGGTCTAACCCCATATAATGACTACATCTTCAGAGCATATCTTTCAGCCCCTTATTGCTGGCCATGATTTTATCTCATCGAGATTGCTTTATTTTTTCGACAACGATGATTTTGCGGATACGGAGTTTGCGGTGAACGAGTTTGATGTCTTTGCCCTCTTTATAGCCACCATGGCCTTTTTGGACAACAGGTCGCCCACCGAGGATCTCGGTGTTGTTGTTGAAGATTTCCATGCCACCATGATTGACGCTATTGTCCAGCGCATCCTGGCCGCCCAGCCTGAAGAGGTGACAGCGGAAAGGGAAAAAGCCCTGGCCAGCATGATAAAAAGAATCTTCGAAGAGCGCTTTCGCCATTATTTTCACATCTATAAAACAGATAGCGGTGAGGATGTTCAACATATGTACACCAGGCTCGCTGACGCCTTTCTTGAAAAAGCCATCAATGAACCTGGTCCCCCGGAAACACTTTCTCGCTTCACCTCCTTTATCGGTGAGGTGTTTAAAGAAACTGTTGTCTTACTCGAAAAAACTGAATCCCTTGCTGGTTGCTAACCAGCCATAGCAATTATCATCCCATGAAAAAGATCAAAGTAGGCGTTATAGGTGTCGGTTATCTGGGCAATTTTCACGCCCAAAAATATGCTGCCATGGACCATGTTGAGCTTGTCGGTGTTTTTGATACCAGTATTGATCGGGCCCAGGAGATTGCCGCGGCCTGTCACACCAGGGCCTTTGCCGATTATCACGAGCTTATTGAACGTGCCCAGGCCGTGAGCATTGTTACACCCACCACCTTTCATCATGGGGTTGGTATGGAGTGTCTTGCTGCCGGGCTTGATGTCATGATGGAAAAACCGGTCACCGTCACCCTTGACGAGGCCGATCAGCTCATCGAACTTGCCAGCCGCCAGGGGTGTATCCTTCAGGTTGGTCATTTAGAACGTTTTAATCCGGGTATCATGGCCCTTGAGCATTATATTGACCACCCCCTCTATATTGAATCACAACGAATTCACCAGTTTAATCCCCGCGGCAATGACGTTGATGTTGTCCTGGATCTGATGATTCACGATATCGATATTATCCTCAGTATCGTCAAGTCACCCCTTAAGGCCATTCGGCCCCTGGGATCATCCATTGTCACCTCTTCAACCGATGTGGCCACGGCCCAGCTCATCTTTGAGAATGGCTGTGTGGCAACGGTTTCAGCCAGCCGCATTGCCCAGAGTAATGTCCGGCAGCTCGTCATCCACCAAAAGAAGAGTACCCTCATTGTTGATTACGGCAAAAAGGACATCACGGTGATTGAACGGAGCGGCGCCATGACCGCAGAGGGATATCCCGAGGAAGAGGCCACCCATCTCCCCTTTCCCGATCAAGGCGATGCCCTGAAGGCAGAACTCCTTCATTTTATTGATGCTGTCCAGACTCGACAACAACCAAAGGTGAGCGGCGTTGAGGGCAGGCAGGCCCTGGCCCTGGCCCTGCAACTCATCGACGAGATGAAAGAGCATCAGGTTACCCATAATTTATAAATGGCTGATACCCAAAAAACAGAAATCATGATCGTTTCCGGTGAACCCTCCGGCGACATGCATGCTGCCCGTGTTTTGCAGGCCCTGCAAGGGCGTCTGCCCGAGCTGACGTCCTACGGCATGGGCGGCGAGGCCCTGCGCCAGGCAGGCATGGAGATCCTGGTTGATGCTGCTGATATGGCGGTGGTTGGTATCATGGAGGTCCTTGCCCATCTGGGCTCCATAGTCTCGGCCCAGAAGGTCCTCCACAACGCCCTCAAGGAGAGGAGGCCGCAACTTCTTATCCTCATAGATTACCCTGATTTCAACCTAATGCTAGCCAAGAAGGCCCGTCGCCTTCATATTCCTGTTTTATACTACATAAGTCCCCAGGTCTGGGCCTGGCGCAGTGGCAGGGTCAAGAAGATCCGCAGACTTGTCGATCAGATGGCCGTTATTTTGCCCTTTGAAAAGGCGTTCTACGCCAGGCACGATTTTGATGTGACCTATGTTGGCCACCCCTTGGCGGACCACGTAAAGGCAACCTTAGGAAGAGATGTTTTTTTTGCAAAGCATGGCATCAAGGCCGCTAAAAATGTCGTGGGTATCATGCCGGGAAGTCGGCGCAAGGAGATTGCCTCCATGTTGCCCGTTTTTCTCAAGGCGGCAAGCCTCCTTCAAGAGGTTCACCCCGAGACCACCTATCTCTTACCCCTGGCGCCTTCTTTAAGCAGGAAGGTTCTTGAGGAGAACGGCCTTGATGACTATCCGGTTAATGTCCATGTCATAGAGGGAGACCGCTATGACCTTATGGCCGCCTGCGACCTGGTAATGGCGGCCTCAGGCACCGTTACCCTTGAGCTTGCCCTCTTGCAGATACCCATGCTTGTGGCCTATAGGCTTTCAGCCATGACCTATTTTCTGGGAAGGCGCTTTATCAAGGTGGATTTTGCCTCCCTGGTCAATCTGGTTGCCAACGAAGAGGTGGTGCCTGAGCTTATCCAGGATGATGCAACTCCGGAAAAAATTGGCCATGCCTTGCAAAGGCTCTGGCCTGGAAGTCAGGCCCATGCTGCCATGATCACTAAACTTGCAGAGGTGAAAGATGCCCTCGGCCAGGGAGGCGCCTCTAACAATGTAGCGGATCTGGCCCTGGAATTTTTCCCACGCCACCAATCATAAAAAAACCTTTCCATCCCTTCTCTCCTTCTCACCAACTGCTCGTATAAAGAAAAAGAATATCAAGGTTTATCCCGTGTCTGTTCATAAATGAGGGTTTTCGGAGTCTCACAGATAAGCGAAGACTTCGAGCTCACTTACCTGTTCGAGATCAGGTAAGCGTAGACTCCGCGGACTGCGAAAAAAATAAGCACAGGCGCCCCGCAGGAGATAAGCGAAGACTTCGAGTGCACCCCTCAAGGGGGTATAGAAAAGAACCCTTGGGGTGCATATGTCTGATATCGGAGTCTCCACTTCGTTTCGCTTACCTCCGAGCATTATTTTTTGAGCATGACGCAGAGATCGGACAAAAAGACCATTTGTGGACATGCACTATCTAAGCATTTCACCTAGCCTATCTTTAAACGCTGCGCCGATTGAGGCCTTCCATCTGAAGATTTACATTACTATCAGTAATGTTCATTTTTTTATCTTTCTTCGGTGGGGAGGCCCGTCATGTTTGACCAATACCTGCAACATCTTATGGCGCTCATAGGCTCAAACAGGATTTTCGAAAGTTACGAGTTTATGAAGAGCCTACCTGCCAACACCCCTATCCCCAATAAACACAACCTGTTCTCTGAACTTGAGTCAAAGGTCAACAGGGCACGAGCACACACCCGTGAGGTAAACAGACTTCTGAAAAAAGCTGCCCACCCTAAGGCCCTTGAAAATTTAATAATGGCACAGCGACTTGTCCCAGACTTCCCTAATATTCAGAATGATATCAATTTTATTGAGGGCACCATTGCTAATTTACAGCAAAGCCTCAACAATGCTGAACTGGCGGCCAAGAGGGGCCAACAGAAGAGGGTGCGAGAGTATCTTGATACAGTGGCCAAGATTGACAAGACCAATATGGCGATTTCGAGGATTAATAGGAAGCTCCAAAAAAGCATGGGGCGAAGAAAGGCCCGAAATATTCTTTTGACCGCCCTGGTTATCCTTACTCCCTTTATTTATTGTGGCTATGAGCAATTCTCATTTTTGAGGAGCAACTCCCAGTGGCATATGGCCAACACCTACATAGCCCGAAATGAGTACCAACTGGCAAAGTTGGAGATGGACAGGGCTGAGGATAGTTTGCAGCATGTCCATCTCCTCAATCAGGTGGAAAAGGTCAAGATTATTGCCATTATCACCAATATGACTGAATCCAGTCGTTTTCAACAGGGATTACAGGGTAATGTCCTCCATAATGGCCAATTCATGCCTCGTAACACCAAGGAGCAGCTTGAGCAAATCGCCAATTTATCTCAAAAGGCGGATCTCAATGTCGCTGGGGGAAATTGGACTGCTGCCCTTAATGATTATCAAGGGGCATTGGATATCGCCCTTGCTGACGAAATTCAGCATCAGGTGATTATTGGCGAGCTTCAGGGGGCTATTCTCCAGATGAGAGATAACCTCTACAACCAGTATGAGGAGAGGGGGTGGGCCTCGTTTAGGGTAATGGTTAGCCAGGCGGATATCCTGGTCAGGGAGAGAAGATGGGCTGAGGCCATGGATTATTATGATGACGCCCTCCGCCTTGCCAGGGAAAATCGACTCTCTGACTATGAAGCTGTTAGCCGGATCAGCAATGCCCGTCACAGGGCCGAGATCCATAATTGTCTCGACGAGGCCCGGGCCCGGTTGGCCTTGAACAATGAGCTGGAGGCACACCATATTTTTGAGCGGATCATCACCTTGTCACAGGAAAATGATCTCAAAAACCTTGCTGCCACAGCCATTGCCTGGGAAATGATCGCCAAGATCGATAAAAACATCTTTCTCGAGCAGATCAGGGGCCTGGAGGAGAAGGCTGGCAAGCTGCGGCTGGAAAAAAAGTATCAGGAGGCCCTGGCCCATTATCAAGAGTTACTATCAGAGGTGACAGCCAATGCGGATACATACCAGTTGAATCTGGCTGGCCAGAAAAAAATTGCCGAGGATGGCATGGCAGAGATCAACAGACAGCTGGTCGTTAGCAATCAATATAGCTATCTCCTCTCCACCTATAAGAATATTCTGCGGAAAAATTTCAACCTTTCCAAAAACATACGCCTACAGCAGCCCAAGGTTGTCTTCCTCAGGGATGACAACAATGTTCTCCTGTATAAGGTCACCGCCCTTGGCACACAGGGCCCAAACGCCTCAGCCCCACACACCAAGTATGAGATTGACTATAAATTTGATATGGCCACCGGGGCCTGGTCCCTGAATGACACCCCAACCAGCTAGTCCTGTTTTTGCAGTTTTTTGATCTCAACGAAAGAAGGCGCTTATTGTTTCAGCAATAAGCGCCTTTTGGTTGGCTGGCAGGGCCATTAGAGCGGTAGGGGAAAGGAACCCTTACCCCACCTCATCCTTCCTTTTGGCCCCAAGGAGTTGGCGGTCAATCAAACTCCAGAGTCCGTGGAGCATGCGGACCTCTCTCTCATCAAGGCCTGCCCGGTTGAAAATTCTGCGGTAGGTCCTCAGGATATGATCCGGATTCACCGGGTCAAGGTATCCGGAGGCCAGCAATGTCTGGCGCATATGCTGGATCATACCTTCTTTATTCTCAGCTGTGGCGAGTTCAGATGGGGCAGGGCGCCCCTGTTGTTCCTGGCGTGAAAATTCATAAAGGCAGATGGTGACTGCCTGGGCGAGGTTGAGGGAGGGGAGTTCCGGCGATGTATCAATGGTGATGAAGATGTCGCAAAGACTGAGCTCGTCATTGCTGAGACCGTGATCCTCGCGGCCAAAGACCAGGGCCACCTTCTGATGGGGGGGCAGGGCGTCGCATGTTTTGCCTATCTGGTCCGGGGTGATAAATTCATTGCGATATTTTTTCCCCAGGCGGCGGGTGGAACCAATTACCAGGTGACAATCGGCAATGGCCCCTTCAAGGCTCTTATATTTACGGGCAGATCGAAGAACCGTTTTCTTGGCAGTAACTGCCATATCACGGGCCTCCTTGCCAAGATGATCAACGCGGGGATTGACGATGCGCAGATCATAAAAACCGAAATTCATCATGACTCGGCAGATGGAGCCAATATTATGCCCACCCTGGGGCGCAACAAGAACAATGGCGATATTTTCGGCAGTTGTGGCCATAAAAAACAAACCCGGATTGAGTCATGATGACCTGTCCGGGCTCCATAGGGTTTAGGGGGAAATTCTAGAGAGCTGTCGGATAGTGCTAAGTAAACCTTTAATCTTCGCACCTGTGTCAATATCAGGTCTTGATTACGTAAACAGCGTGCACTCTTCAGGTTGTTAGCGGTTTAGGCTGTTAGGGGCGCTAGACATAAGCCCATGCACCCCTATAATAGCCTAAACCGCTAAACACCTATTCAAAGACTTAAAGTTTACACTGTACTAGAGGGCGTTGACGATTGCATTGCCCATGGTGACGGTGTCCACCGCCGTGGTCTTGTCCATGGCGATATCGGCGGTGAAGATACCAGTGTCAAGCGCCCTGGCCACGCTCTGATCAATGGCATCCGCGGCATCATCAAGGCCGAAGCTATAACGCAGCATCATGGCCGCCGAGAGGATCTGGGCAATGGGGTTGGCAATGCCCTGCCCAGCTATATCAGGGGCTGAGCCGCCAGCCGGTTCAAAGAGTCCGAACTTGTCCTTGTTGAGGCTGGCTGAGGCCAGAAGCCCCATGGAGCCGGTGAGCATGGCAGATTCATCAGAGATGATATCGCCGAACATATTACCGCAGAGCAGAACATCAAACTGCCTGGGATCACGGACAAGCTGCATGGTGGCATTATCGACATAGATGTGCTTAAGCTCCACATCCTCATACTCCTTGGCAATCTCGGTAACAACCTCACGCCATAGTACCATGGTTGTCAGAACATTGGCCTTGTCCACCGAGGTGACCTTTTTGCGGCGCAAACGGGCAGCCTCAAAGGCCATGCGGGCAATACGCTCAATCTCCCAGCGCCGGTATACCATGGTGTCAAAGGCATATTCATCAGGCCCTTCTCCCTCTCGCCCCTTAGGTTCACCAAAATAAATACCACTGGTCAACTCACGAACGGTGAGGATATCAAAGCCGTCGCCAACGATGTCAGCCCGCAATGGACAGGCCTGGACAAGGGATTTGAAGACCTTGGATGGTCTGAAATTACAGAACAGATCAAAATGCTTGCGCAGGGGCAATAATGCCGCCCGTTCCGGCTGCTGGGCCGGGGGCAGCGATTCCCATTTAGGGCCACCCACGGAACCAAAGAGGATGGCATCGCTTTGCTCACAGGTCTTGAGGGTGTGGGCTGGCAGGGCCTCACCATGATTATCAATGGCACAACCACCAACATCCTCATGGACATATTCCAGCTCAAAGGAGAATTTCTTCTGGGCAGCATCAAGGACCTTGATCGCCTCCTGCATAACTTCCGGGCCTATGCCATCACCCGCTAATACGGCTACTTTCTTCATGGTATGTTCCTTTTATATTTAAAAAAAATTACATTAAATTAATTAATGGGCCCTGACCCGGCTTGGGTCAGCGAAATATTCACGGGTGGACCTGACCACCACGCCGGAGAGAAAGAGAAGGCCAATGAGATTGGGCCAGGCCATGAGGGCATTGAAGATATCAGAAATTGCCCAGACCTGCTTTAACTCAAAGGTGGCACCAACCGGCAGCAATATGCAGTAAAGAATACGATAGGGCATAATCGATTTCGGCCCAAAGAGATACTCCACCGATCTATCACCGTAATAGGACCAGCTGACCGCTGTTGAAAAGGCAAAGATCATCATGCCGATGGCGACAATATACCTGCCAACATTGGGCAGGGCCGAACCAAAGGCATGGGCGGTGAGATCAGCTCCGGAAAGTCCTCCCTGATAGGCGCCGGTGACAATAATGACCAGGCCGGTCATGGTACAGATAATAATCGTATCGATAAAGGGGCCGAGCATGGCGACAAGTCCCTCACGTACAGGCTCATTGGTCTGGGCGGCGCCATGGGCGATGGGGGCGCTGCCAAGCCCTGCCTCGTTGGAAAAAAGGCCCCGTGCCACCCCCCAACGGATAGCCTGGGCCACAGCAGCACCAGCGAAACCGCCGGTGGCAGCACTGCCGGTAAAGGCATCCTTAAATATCATACTAAAGGCCGCAGGGATGGCTTCGACGTTCAAAACGAGAACAACCATGGCGCCAACCACATAGAATAAGGCCATGTAAGGCACCATGTGGCTGGCCACATTACCAATACGCTTAATGCCGCCGACAATAACGAAAAATACCAGGAGCCCTATGATAACCCCTGTTACGATTTTAGGGATATGGAAGGTGGAAAGCATGGGCGCTGCCACTGAGTTGGCCTGGACCATATTGCCGATACCAAAAGAGGCAATTGCCGCAAAGAAGGCAAAGAGCATTCCCAGCCATTTTTGCTTGAGGCCATGTTCCAGATAATACATGGGCCCGGCACTGACAGAACCATCGTCATGGATGACCCGGTATTTAACGGAGAGGAGGCATTCGGCATACTTCAGACTCATGCCGAAAAAAGCAGTCACCCACATCCAAAAGAGGGCGCCAGGGCCGCCGCTGGCAATGGCGACACCAACACCGGCAATATTTCCTGTGCCAATAGTGGCTGACAGGGCAGCGGATAGGGCTTGAAAATGGGTTATCTCACCCTTGTCCCTTGGATTGTCATATTTGCCTGACAACAGACCAAAGCCATAGAAAAAATGGCGGAGCTGGATCCCTTTCATGAGAAAAGTCGTAAAGACCCCGGTGCCCAGAAGCAAAATAATGGTCACTGGACCCCAAACAAAACTACTGATTGAATCGAGCACGTTTTTTCTCCGTATCAATATAAAGAGGGGGATTTACAGATAAAGGGATGCTATACCCAAGATGTATCGATGTTTCAAGGGATAATTGCCAGGCGCCACCCCCTGCCAAGCTTGAAGAGGAGATGATCTGTCAACCAAGGGTGCCGATAAATAAAAAACTGCTAGCATGGATCGCCCATGGTAAACTATCTATGTGAAAGTTCACAGATTCTATCAAAATACACCCTGATCCCCATAGCCTGATGTCACATAACAAAAAAAATCAGCAGAGAATTCTGGTTGTCGACGACAATCTTGCCATGCGAAAAATGCTGGAGAGCATGTTAACCAGCCTTGGTTATCAAGATATCTGTTCAGCCATTGACGGCGAAGGGGGCTGGGAAAAAATTGTTGAGGGCGATATTGACATTGTCATCAGTGATTATGTCATGCCTCGCCTGGATGGTCTGCAATTTCTGCATCGCATCCGCAGCTCCAAGGAATTTTTTGATCTGCCCTTTATCATGATCACCGGTGCTGATAACTGGGGGGATTTTATCAATACGGTCCAGGCCGAGGTGGATAATTATCTCATAAAACCAGTCTCCGCCGACCGCCTTGAAGAGGTCCTCAACCAGATTCATTACCAACAAAAATCAACCAGTCCATACCTGAAGGCAATTCATGCCGGTAAGCATTGCTATATTCTTAAAGAAAGGGCCAAGGCCTTTAAGCATTTCCTCCTTGCCCAGGCCATTGAGCCCACCCTTGCCAAGCCGTACTATTATTTAGGCCAGATAAGTAAAGAGAATGGCAGGTCAGCTGATGCTGCCAAATTTTTCAAAAAATGTCTGGAGATTGAAAGTAACTACATCAATGCCATTGTCGGTCTGGCCGAGATTTATTCCCAGGAAAATGACTACCCGCAGATGATCACCTATCTCCACAGGGCGGTGGAGGTTGCCCCCAAGAACATAGATCTCTATCTGGACCTGGCCAGGGCCTCCTACATGCTGGGTGACCTTGTAAACACACGGAAATTCCTCAAGAAATCCTCCAAAATTGCCAAGAGCAATAGGGAGTATGTCGCGAAGGTGGTGGATGCCTATGTCGAAAGTGGCATGTTTGATGAGGCGGATTATCTGTTTGGCACGAAGATGCCGGATGACGATAATGAGACGGTTATCTTCTGGAACAGGTTAGGTTTGAAGGCAAAGGAGTTCGGCAACTTTCAAAAGAGCAAATATTTCTACCTGTCCGCCTTAAAGCTCCGGCCACAGGCAAAGGAGGTGAACTTAAATATTGCCATCCTCCTTTATGAGCAAGGGGATTATGACAGCTCCATGGCCTATACCAGTAAGGCCCTCCGCCTCCACCCCGACTATGACGATGCAAAGGAGTTGTTGCGGTCTCTGCGTCGGAAGATGGAGCAACCCTCGCCCTAACAACGGGAATTTCCTCACATGGAGAGGCTGCTTCTCTTGGTCCTTTTGAAGGCCTTACCCATTATCCAGCCCATAAGAAAAACCCCGAAACCGGCAAGAAACCAGAGAATCCGATCGGCTTTAATAAGCTCGGCATTTTCAACCCGGAGCAGGGCCACCTCCTGGTCAACGGTTTTGAGGCGAGCCAGCAGATTGTCACGTTCTGAGAATACCTCCTCAACCCCCTGGGACTTCTGTCTCAGATCTTCATAGCTGTTTTCTGCAGTTCTCACCGCCCCCTTGAGCTCGTTGATCGTTTCCTGCAAGCGGGCAACCTCCTTCCCCCTGTCGCCAATTACTGTCTTGCTGGTCTGGATAGCGGCCTTTAAGGAGGCCTTGCTGGCAGCAGCTGATTCTAGTTGGCCACGGAGGGTCTTGATCCTCACTTCAAGGTCAGCAATAATCAGGGCCTTGGGCCTTTCATTAATGGTATATTTTTTTTGGATCCAGCCCCGCTCACCCCCCGTCGTTTGAACCAGAATAAAACCGTCATCACGTTCCTTGATGACCTCAAGAAGATCCCCTGATCTTACATAGGAGACAATGTCTCCCCTAAGGTTGGCTGAATCCCGCAAGGACACAATAAGGGTGTCTGAGATATACAGCTTTTCAGCAAAGACCAGGGACGGGGCTAACAGGACGAGGATGAGGGCCAGGGTATAATGCCAGTTGCGAGAGTTCATTTCTTATAATCCTTGCTGTTGCCTGAGTGCTTCATAAAGAACAATGCCTGCGGTCATGGCCAGGTTGAGGCTGCGGATATGCCCACTGGCCATGGGCAGGGTATAACAGCGCTCCTGGTAGAGCTTTAGAACATCTTCAGGGAGTCCCTTGGTTTCTTTACCGAAAATCAAAAAATCTCCAGGCCGGTAGCGTGCCTCAGTATAGGTCTTTTTTACCTTGGTCGTAAAAAAATAGAGCTGTTCTTCTGCCTGGGCCGTGAGAAAACTTTCAAAATTATCCCAATACCTTATGTCAACAAAACGCCAATAGTCAAGGCCAGCCCGCTTGAGATGCTTGTCTGATGTTGAAAAACCCAGGGGGTGCACCAGGTGCAAAACTGTATCCGTTGCCCCGCAGAGTCTGGCAATAGATCCGGTGTTTGGCGGTATTTCTGGCTCGACCAGAACAATATGGAAAGGTTCAGTGGTCAAAAAAATATCCTACAGGAGGGTGATGGAGTCTTGGGGCCTGAGTACCATTGACCGTACATAGAGAACCTTCTGGGATATTGATTCTTCGAGCATGGCAATGAGCTGAACCGTGGACTGGTTGAAATTGGCCATTTCTTCACCGTTCAGGATTGATCGTGGTTTGAATTCCAGGGCAAAGGGGTTTTTGAACTGGTTATTATGGGCGATGCGGTAATCAAGATGGGGCCCGGTGGCCCTGCCAGTGGAGCCAACATAGCCGATAATATCCTTTTGCCTTACCCTGGAGCCATTATGGAGACCTTTGACGTAACGGGAAAGATGGCCGTAATAGGTTTTGTAGCCGTTGGGGTGCTGGACAATAATTTGTTTACCAAAACCGCCCCTGACACCCCGAAAGACAATCTTACCATCTGCCGCAGCCATAACAGGGGTGCCGGTTGGCGCCGCTAAGTCCACACCAAGATGGGGTCTGACAACACCCAGTATGGGGTGTTTACGGCGCCAGCTGAATTTTGAACTCACACGGCCCATGGGCACAGGGGAGCGCAGAAAGGATGTGCCCAGCTCTTCACCCTTAGGACTATAGTGGGCGGAAAAGCCATCTTTGCGGGTATGATAGAAGCCTTCATAGGCGTACTGACCTGATTTGTCCCCGTATTTTGCGTAGAGGATATTGCCAAAGCCTATGAATTTGGCATCCTGATAATACTCCTCATAGACGATGCTAAAGCTATCGCCTGGGCGGCTCTCTGTATTAAAGTCAATACGGGAGGAAAATATATCGGCAAAGGAGTAGATGAGTTTTGGGCTTATATTCAGGCTCTGGAAGGATGAAAAGAGAGAGGTTGTCACGGTTCCTGAAATACGGACCGTCTTAACATCCAGGGGAATCTCATCCTGGGCCGCCACAAAGGTGTCATCTCTTCTAATAACCGTATATTTATGTAAGGGGTCTGTTTCGTATGTACAGCGAAGAAGTTGGCCCTGGTCATCCAGGTCAACGGTAAAGGTGTCCCTGGGCCGCAGTCTGCGAAAATCGAGACATGAATCAAGGTTGTTGACAATCTGATGACGGACGGCCTCAGGAACCTCAAAGCGCATCATTGCCTGCATCAGGGTATCGCCGGACTGAAGCTCACCGTTGATTGTTGCAGCGATTTTCGCAGCCAGGGGCTGGGCAGGGGGGATAACTGCCTGTACCGGCACCGGGATAAGCCCATTTGCAGACAAGTCTTGCTGGTGACTGTCATTGCCAGAACAGCTGCTCTCCAGATATAAACTATTATCATCAAGATAAACTCCGGCACAGGCCAGAACAAGGGAGATTCCAACAAAAAAAATGATATGGGAAGTTTTCACATTTACACCAGGTGACACTGAAGGTTAAAGGTCGACGTCCTATATGGCTGATCGACTTTATCTCCTTATTTCTTCACGTTTTTTTACAATATATTTGCCCTTACCACAACACCAGGACGGGGTAAAATGACCTATTTTCCCTGTGATTTCAACAGGAAACAGCAAGTGTCGTGCATATTGTGCCCCAAGACAACCCGGACATACCGTCCATGGTGCACATCTCTCCTGGGGGCAGCACGTGGATATACACAAAAACCTTGCTTTTTACAAAAAATAAGGTGTTCTCTTTGGCAATTCTTGGTAGGTGTACATGTTTTCCAATTTCAACCCTGTCCCAGGGCAACATTATCTGCACTAAGATTGGGGCGGGATTTTTTTCAATTTGCCGTTTTGCCTGGACCAGTTAAGACCCGGCCAGGACAAGACGCGATTTTTTAAGAGAAGTAAGAAAATGGCTCTCATTGTACAGAAATTTGGCGGCACATCAGTTGCCGACCCGGAAAAAATCAAGGCGGTGGCCGAGCGGGTAATGAAAAACGCCGCAAATGGCAACAAAATGGTGGTCGTGCTCTCTGCCATGTCAGGAGAGACGAACCGTTTTGTCAACCTTGCCCACCAGATGCAAGACCATCCGGATCCCCGGGAGTATGACATGCTCCTGGCCACCGGCGAGCAGGTCACCATCTCCCTCTTTGCCATGGCCGTAAAGGCTGCCGGCATGGACGCCATTTCCCTCCTTGGCGACCAGGTCAAGATCAAAACTGACGGCCGGCACACAAGGGCCCGCATCAAAGAGATTGATACGGACCTTATTAAGAAATACCATGGGGAGGGTAAGATTGTTGTTGTTGCCGGCTTTCAAGGGGTGACCGATGATGACCATATCACCACCCTGGGCCGGGGCGGTTCCGACACCACCGCCGTTGCCCTGGCCGCAGCCCTTAAGGCGGATGTCTGTGAAATTTTTACCGATGTTGAAGGTGTGTACACCACAGACCCCAACATCTGCAACAAGGCGAAAAAAATAGAAAAAATTACCTACGACGAGATGCTTGAGCTTGCCAGTCTTGGCGCCAAGGTTCTAGATATCCGTTCCGTGAGTTTTGCCAAACGCTACAAAGTACCCCTCCATGTGCGCTCCACCTTTACAGATACCGAGGGCACATGGGTTATTGAGGAGGATCAACAAATGGAATCATTGCCTGTTTCTGGTGTTACCTATAATAAGAATGAAGCCAGAATTACCATTTCAAAGGTGCCTGATACACCTGGTACGGCCTCGAAGATATTTACCCCTATCTCCGATGCCGGCATCGTGGTTGACGTCATTATCCAGAACACCCGAAGTGGTGATTTGACTGACATGACCTTCACCGTGCCCTTGGCCGATTATGATCAGGCCATGGAGATTGTCGCCAAGGTGGCTAAGGAGATTAATGCTGAGAGCTATGGCGGCGACAAGGACATCGCCAAGATCTCCATTGTCGGTGTTGGCATGCGCAACCATGCCGGCATTGCAACCACCATGTTCAGGGTGTTGGCCAACGAGGGCATCAACATCTCCATGATCAGCACCTCGGAGATCAAGGTTTCCTGCGTAATAGATGAGAAATACACCGAGCTTGCCGTACGTAGTCTGCATGACGCCTTTGAGCTGGACAAGGATAATCCGGCAAAACCTAATTGAGGTTATTTGACCTATGACCACGTTATCGATATACGACACAACCCTGCGCGATGGCACCCAGGCCGAAAATTTCAACCTCTCTGTTGAGGACAAGGTCAGGGTCACCATGAAGCTCGATGAGCTTGGTGTTGACTTTGTGGAGGGGGGCTGGCCTGGCGCCAACCCAGCATCTTCAGAGTATTTTAAAGAGATCAGGAATTATGACCTGGGCCACACCAAGGTTGCGGCCTTTGGCTCCACCCGTAATTTCAAAAACAGCGCGGCAAGCGATGCCAATCTCCAGGCCCTCATCGAGGCCAAGACCCCTGCCATTACAATTTTCGGCAAGACCTGGGATATCCATGTCCGCGACGCCCTGCACATCGAGCTCAACGATAACCTGGTCATTATTGAAGATTCCCTGCGTTATCTTCGGCCCCATGTTGAGCATCTCTTCTATGACGCTGAACATTTCTTTGACGGCTTTAAGGCCAACAAGGAGTATGCCCTGGCCACCATTGACAGGGCTGTTGCCGGTGGCGCTGACGCCCTGATCCTCTGTGATACCAACGGCGGCACCCTGCCCACAGAGATTCCAGATATCATGGCCCAGCTCAAAGAGCATCTGGCAAAACAGGGCAGCAAGGTGGAACTCGGTATCCATGCCCATAACGATTCTGAAACCGCGGTGGGAAATTCCCTGGTTGCCCTTTCCTGCGGCGCCACCCAGGTCCAGGGCACGATGAACGGGTATGGCGAGCGATGCGGTAATGCCAACCTGACCTCCATAATCCCGGCCCTGGCCCTGAAGATGAAGTACGAGTTTAAGGCGGCCCAAAAATTGGCCCAGCTGAGCGAGGTCTCGCGCTATGTTAATGAGCTGGCGAACCTTGCCCATAATCGCTACCAGCCTTACGTGGGCTCCTCCGCCTTTGCCCACAAGGGTGGGATCCATGTCAGTGCGGTGCAGAAAAACCCCCTGACCTACGAGCATATTGAGCCGGAAAAGGTGGGCAATGTCCGCCGGATCCTGATCTCTGATCAATCAGGCCGTTCAAATGTCCTGCACAAGGCCAAGCAATTCGGGATCAATATCGAGAGCAAGGACCCGGTGATCACGTCCATCCTCAAGGACCTGAAAGAGCTTGAGAAGCAGGGCTTTCAATTTGAGGGTGCCGAGGCCTCCTTTGAGCTTCTCATGCGCCGTGCCCTTGGCACCCAGCGCCGTTATTTCGACCTGAAAGGCTTCCGGGTAATTAACCAGAAAAACAACCAGGATGAGGCGGTGAGCGCCGAGGCCACCATACTCCTTGAGGTGGGGGGCGAAATGGTCCACACCGCCTCCCTTGGTGAGGGTCCGGTGAACGCCCTGGATAATGCCCTGCGTAAGGCCCTGACCACCTTTTATCCAAACTTGAAGGATATGTGGCTTAACGACTATAGGGTTCGGGTATTGGCCAGCGAACATGGCACCGGTGCCCGGGTTCGCGTCTTGATTGAGTCCTCGGACAAGGCAAGCCAGTGGGGGACGGTGGGTGTTTCCCATGACATCCTGGAGGCGAGCTGGCAGGCCCTGGTGGACAGCATCACCTATAAGCTGATGAAGGATGAGATAAAGAAAAACCCCTGATTACGGCTTTGTACAAACGGGTCGCTTTTTTAAGCGGCCCGTTTTTTTTGCATCATTCAAGACCCTGGCATCCCATGGAAAGCAGGTCGCAAAAGCCCTTTGCCCTTATCCTCGTACTGGGGCTCCTCATCCTTTGCCCCCAGCTCTACCACCTCTCAAGGCGGCAGGAGCCTCCCCCCGCAACATCCCAGAGCAACGAACAGTTGTCACAGGTGGCCAAGCAGCTCCCCCATCTTCTCTTTCTGTCAATTTCCATTAATGCAGCAGATGCCAAACAGCTCGGTGTCATTCCCGGCATAGGGCCGGAATTATCCCGCCGGATTGTTGCCTATCGCAGCGCGCACGGCCCCTTTCGTACCCTGGACGAGCTGGACAGGGTGCGAGGTATTGGCCCGCGCAAGCTGGCGAGCCTAAAGGCGTATTGCCAGCCCTAAAAAACCTAGCCCTTATCATCCAGAAGCAAATTCAGGGTGGCAGTGCCGTTATCTCCACCCTGGCACGCGATGAGGTTGCGCAGCTTCTCCAGGGCCGATCCGTTGGCAATGGCCTCCTTGGCAAGCACAGTTGCCCTTTTCAGGTCCCTCTCCACACCGTGCACCCTGAGTGCGCAGGCCGCATTGACAGCAAAGAGGTCAGCCAGGGGCGTGTCAGTCTGGCCCTTGAGCACCTCTAAAACCGCCTCCACATTGCCCCGGGCATCCTTGCGGCTGGCAACATCCCCATAGCTGGACAGCTTGACCCCAAAATCAGAGGGGGTGAGGGTGTAGGTCTCAACTTCACCATCAGCAAGCTCAACCACCCTGGTTGGCCCACAGACCGAGACCTCATCAATGCCAAGGGCACTGTCATGCTTATCGCTCATCCCATAGGGGCTCATCACCGCCTTCATGCCGGTATCCTTAAGGATGGAGACCATCTGCGGGCAGATATTGGCAGCATAGGCCCCAATGACAATAGAGGTGGTTTTGGCGCAGGGCTTGGTCAGGGGGCCGATGATGTTAAAGGTTGAGGTGAAGCGCATGGAGAGGATGAGACGGGCCCAGCCTGATTGCAGAAAAATTTCCCCTGGCAGATAACAGATACCGTGTTGCTCCAGGGAATCCTGGGCCGCAGAAAGTGGACCCTGGAGCGAAAATCCCATAATTTCCATAATATCAGTGGCGCCTGATACGCCGGTGACCAGCCGGGCCCCCTTTTTGGCGATTTTGACGCCGCAGGCAGCGGCAATAAAGGAGGCCGGGGTGGAGACATTCACCGTTTTCAGGGCGTCTGATCCAGTACCAACTATATCGCAGCAATCATCGGCAAAATCAGGGCTAATCGTGGCGGTATCATACTCATAGAGGGCGTCCCATACGCCGCATAATTCCTTGGTAGTGGGGCCTTTTGCCAGGTGAGCGGCCAAAAAAGCGCCCTGCTGAAGTTCGGGCTGGATATTGAGGATGATCTGCCGGTATGCCTCCTTGCTTTGCAGCCGGGACATATCTATCCGGTCAATAAGGGCTGTTGTTAGCTTGCCAAATTGTCGTAACTCTTCTTCTGTACACTGCATGGCGATTATCCTTTGGGGTCTGGGGCTATAATGGTCTTGTAATCGTTATGGGTCGTCTTTCTGGCCAGCTCTTCTCCAAGCTCAGCAAGGGGCAGGGTGCTGGTAAGCAGGTCATCAACAGGGAGCCGGTCTTCGGCCAGGAGGTCGATGGCCGCTGCCATGTCTTGAGGGGTACAGCCATAGGAGCCGGTGATGGTCTGCTCCATTCTGTGGAGATGATTATGGTCTATCGCCAATTCATTCACCCTGTCCGGCAGGCCAGAGAAAAGGAGTATGGTGCCACCCGGTTCCAGCAGATCCAGGGCTGAATGTACGGCATCAACACTGGAACAGGCGATAAATATCAGGTTTGCCGCCCCTGGCTTGTCAACCGCAAAGGCTGGAGCTGGAGGGCTGCCCAGGCGTAATGGGTTGATGTCATAGAGCATAATCTCTTTCTCAGGCCACAGGCAGGAGGCTGCCCGGGCTGCCAGAATGCCCATAAGGCCGGCCCCATGGATCATGATCCTTTCCGGCACCCCCTGCACCCTGCCAAGGCCATGAAGCACACAGCCCAGCGGCTCTGCGAAAACTGCCTTGGAGCAGGGAAGGGCAGGGGGAAGAGGCAGGACTATAACCTTCTGCCAAAGATGGCAAGGCACATGGAGGGTGTCACTGAAGCCACCATCAAGGTGGAGGCCAAAGAGGTGCAGGTTGTCACAGAGATTGGCACGGTTTGAACGGCAAAAAACACAGGCTCCGCATGCAACAGCAGGCCACAGGACAACCCTGGAGCCTTTTTTTAGGTGACCAAGATCAGCAACAAGCGTTCCGGCGCACTCATGGCCAAGGACCCTGGGCAACTGCATAGTGGACGGTGGCCCGGCAAAGACCTTCCTGTCTGTTGCACAGATACCGCAGGCCTCAACCTCAAGCAGAGGTTTACTGTCTATCCCATTGATAACATGTGTCAATTCGACACTTCCACCTTTGCGCAAGAGTGCTGAGCGCACCTACAATCCCTGGACAAATTCCGCCATGTCTCGGCGTATTTTCTGATACTGCTGCTGGCTCAAACCAGCACCACGGGCCACGGTTTCAGCCATCTGGCTGGTAAGAAAGTCCCCTGGGCCATGGGCATCGGCATTAACCGCAAGCCTGGCGCCATACTTTAGGGCCAGGCTTGCCACGTGACCATTGGTCAGGCTATGTCCCTTACGACCTGAAAGCTCCAGAAAGATGCCTTTTTCAGCAGCAAGCCTAACATCATCCTCACTGATCATCCCCGGGTGGGCCAAAACGTCAATATCTGCCTCCAGTGAGGCCCGGTTGGTGCCAGGAAGGACCGGCTCAACCACGGTTTCACCATGGGCGACCACAACCTGGGCGCCAAGGGCACGGGCCTTGCCGGCCAGCTCAGCGATCAGGCCAGGGGGAACATGGGTCAGCTCAATGCCAGCCAGTAAGCGGGTGGCCGAATGGGGGTTGAGATCCTGGGCGGCCTGGGCAATGCGCGGGATAATGAAATCCATGTTTGAGGAGTCAGCGTGGTCGGTTATGGCAATTGCCTCATAACCAAGCACCTCAACCCGACGCAGATGTTCAGCCGGGACCAGTTCGCCGTCACTGAAAAAACAATGGGTGTGCAGGTCAATCATTTTTCACCTTCTCTTTGTTAAGCTCTGCCCGCAGGGAATTAAGGCAGCCCTCTGTGATCGTAACGTGTTCCAGGTCGCCAGGGCTATAGCTGGCAGGGCTGTGGAAATTGACAATAAGATTATGGCTGCTCCGGCCACTCCACTGACCATTGCCCATCTTACTCATCCCCTCAATCATCACCTCCAGGGTTCTACCGACAAACTCCTGATAACGCTCTCCGGTGATTTCCCTCTGCCTGTTTTGAAAGATGGCCAACCGTTCGACCTTCTCCTCATCGCTGACCGTGTCCTCAAAATCGCATGATTTGGCAGGGGGACGGCTCGAATATTTAAAGGAAAAGGCAGAGTCGTAACGCACCTTCTCCATCAAATCCATGGTGGCCTGGAAATCGGCCGCTGTTTCCCCGGGGAAACCAACGATAATATCGGTGGTCAGGCTGATATCTGGACAGGCCTGACGCAGCCCTGCAACCTGGGCCATATACTCTTCCACCGTGTATCTGCGATTCATTGCCCTAAGGACCGCATTGGAACCTGACTGGACCGGCAGGTGAAAATGGTGGCAGAGGTTGTCAAGGTCCTGAAAACAGGCCATCAGGGCAGGGGAGAGGTCCTTGGGGTTTGAGGTGGTAAAACGGAGGCGAACCAGACCGGGCACAGCCGCCACCTGGCGCAGCAGCTCGGGGAAGCTGGTGCGCTCTTCCTGGGGCTGGTCATTGCCGTAGGAGTTGACATTCTGGCCAAGGAGGGTGATTTCGCGGACGCCACTGGCCACCAAATGACGAACCTCGGCCAGGATGTCTGACCGACGACGACTGACCTCTTGTCCCCGGGTGTAGGGCACAATGCAGTAGGTGCAGTAATTATTACAGCCCTGCATGATGGTAACAAAACGTTTATGGGGCAGGCCGTGCTTGAGGGATGGCAAAAAGGAGGGGATGGTAAAATCCTTGCTCTGGGTGGTGGAAATGATGCCCTTACGTTCATTGGCGACCTGCTGAAAGAGGTCGGGCAATTGATAGATGGACTGGGGGCCGAGGATGATATCCACATGGGGCATGCGGACCTTCATCTTCTGGCCCTCCTGCTGGGCTACGCACCCTGCCACGGCAATGATGAGGTCAGGGTTGTCCTCTTTTAAACGGCGCAAAGAGCCGATAAAGCTGTAGGCCTTTTGTTCGGCCTTGCCGCGAATGGAGCAGGTGTTGACGATCACCGCCTCAGCAGAGGCCAGATCATTACTGAGCAGATAACCGTTCTGCTCGAGAAGCTGCAGCATGATCTCTGAATCACGGGTATTCATCTGACAACCGATGGTTTCTATAAAGAGATTTTTCAACAAATCACCCAACCAGGCAAGATATACGTAAAAACAACATGTTGACAAATAACCTCATGTGATACATGAGGTTATTTAAGGCTGCCGCAAACAGCAAGGGACGATAGAAGTCTGGTAACGTCCCCACCACACTCAGGGGCGAAACGAATCAGGACCAGGCCATTACGGGGCTCAACAACGGAGAGCATGGCAAGGCCGTCATAGGCCTCAAGAATGAACTTGAGAAAATGAATCCTGCTGCGGTTAATTCGCAGGTGGAGCTCAGCTGTTCGTCGCGTTAGGGCCATAAGGTTACACGGAAAGGGCGCTATCCATGGAGCCAAGGAGATCTTTATAGTGGCCGAGGCGGACATCAACAACCTCAGCGAGATACTCCTCAGTCTGCTCAGGGGCACGACCGACAAACTCACTGCCGTCACCAACCATGGCGTTTAACTCATCCGTTGTAAAGGGGATGCTGTCATCATCGCCCAGGCGGGAGAGAAGATCATTTGCCACGCCGTCATTTTTAACCGCTAGACCGGCGGCAATAGAATGAACCTTGACCACCTCATGCATCTCCTGACGACTCTTACCCATCTCAACACACTCCATGAGGATCTTCTCGGTGGCCATAAAGGGCAGCTCCTGCTGGAGATGACGCTGGATCTGGGCGGGATAGACGACCATGTCTGAGGTGATATTGAGATAGAGCTTCATGATGGCGTCTGTCAGTAAAAATGCCTGGGGGACATCCATCCGCCGGATGGCAGAGTCATCAAGGGTGCGCTCAAACCATTGATTGCTGTAGGTTGCCGCAAAATCAGCAGGCAGGCCCATAAGCTTTCTGGCCAGACCGGTCATCCGCTCTGAGCGCATTGGGTTACGCTTATAGGCCATGGCAGAGCTACCAACCTGATTCTTAGCAAAAGGCTCTTCCTGAACCTTGAGGTTGGAAAGAAGGCGCATATCCACGGCAAACTTGTGGGCGGAAGCGCCGAGACCGGCCAAGGTCTCAGCGGTTTTCATGTCGAGCTTACGGGTATACGTCTGGCCAGTGACCGCAAAAAGGTCGGAAAAACCGAGCTTTGCAGCAACAAGCTCATCAAGCTTGCGAACCTTATCATGGTCACCCTTATAGAGTTCAATAAAGGTTGCCTGGGTGCCAACCGTGCCCTTGGCGCCCCTGGCCTTGATCTGCACCTCAAGATGCTCAATATAGTCGAGGTCCATGATAAGATCTTGAATATACAAGGTATTTCGCTTGCCCACCGTGGTGGGCTGGGCAGGCTGATAATGGGTGTAGCCCAGGGTGGCAAGGTCCTTGTGCTTGCGGCAAAAGACTGAGAGGTTGGCCATAACGTTGACAAGGGCCTTTTTGATGAGCTTAAGGGCGTCACGTTGCACCATGAGGTCAGTGTTGCAGCCGACAAACTGACTGGTGGCGCCCAGGTGGATGATTGGCTCGGCAGTGGGGCATTGCTGGCCATAGGCGTAAACATGGGCCATGACATCATGACGTATCTCTTTTTCCTTGGCCTGGGCCACCTCAAAGTTGATGTCGTCCTTAAAGGCCCGTAACTCATCAAGCATCTTTTCAGTGATGATCTCCGTAAGCCCAAGTTCATGCTCAGCCTCGGCCAGGGCAATCCAGCAGCGCCGCCAGTTCTGAAATTTATTCTTTTCAGAGAAGATCCACTGCATCTCCGGACTGGTATAACGGCTGACCAGGGGCTCCTGGTAAACTTCATGATTCATATCTATATCTCCGTAAAAACGTAGTTATTTAAACTTGCAAGGCGGAGATCCGCCAGGGGTCAAGGGTGACGATAACGGGGTATACTTACTCGATATTGCCGTGTTTTTCATGGGATTATCGGCCCAATCAACAAAAAAGATGCCGATTAAGACAGGGGGGATGGTCCTCACCCCCACCCTGTACATATTTTGACAATGTCGCATAATATATATTATGTAAAGTTGGATTAAACTTAGTAAGGTCAGTGTGTTACACGCTGTAAGGACGGACATGGGATTGGACCTGGCCAAGGGCAGCCCACGAGATGCCTTTAGCCAGGTTGCCACCTTCACCCTCCCACCTGTACCACCGAAGAAAAATCAGGGTGGTAGCCCTCCGCTGATTCAGGTGCTGTTTGAAATGACCAGCCGCCAAGGCCCTCTCTCTGCCCCTAAATACAGGACGTGGTTACCACAAGGGTCGCCATCTGCGATTGATCAATCTCCCCATAATCACCGTGGCCCAATTGCAGCGGTGCCGACCTCCCTTGCCCGAGGGCAGCAAAAAGCCATGGCTGTGGATGGTTCTGGGCCAGCCGCATTGTAAATTCACCCGGATGGCCACACTGGCCTGGCATTTCCGCCACCACCTGGCCCAAGAATAGTTCCCGGCCAGTTTCTGGCGGGCAGTGGTCAGAAGCTGACAGCATGACTTTAATGCTATTAAAGCCGGGCTAATTTCTACAGAAACCAGTGTTTGGAGGTTGAAAATGGCTAAAAATGGGAATCTTACGTTTTTCCCAGGCGTAAAATGAGTTTTTTTGCCTTATTACTATTTTTCGCAGGGAGAGCTGATTGTCCCGGTTGTCAGTTTCTGGTGAGGCGGATTGCCAACACCGGTCTTTCGACTGTTCCCCTAACAGCTCTCCTTATTCATGTAACCAACTGTAATAACAATCTTTTTTTTATTGTTTTCCATTTTTTTTAATTTCGGCATGGCCATTGCTCTCTAAGGAGCCAATGTGGTGAAATGTCGCACTGGCAGCCCTGGCCACACCGACAACTGGTCTTCTACGTAAAAAAAAGACAGTGGCAGCCAGAGGTTGTAATGCCCCCAGCCTGTATATGTCACCCCCCTTGCCAAAGGAGCATCCATGCGCCTTCCTTTTTTTTCACCCCATAGATCCGCTGCCAGTGACAGGAGAGGAGCAGCCACCCACCCACTCCCCCTCCTGAGGTTAGTGGGCAAAACCTCCCTCCTTATCCTTCTTCCCTCCCTGGTTGTTGCCCGCATGACCGGCCCGTGTGACAATTGTCACACCATGCATAATAGCCAGGATGGCGCTGCCATGGCCACTATCGCTGGTGAATCAGGCACAACACCAAACCTTTTCCTTACCAGGGGTAGCTGTATTGGTTGCCATGCCATGGGTACGGCCAAAAAAATAGAACTCATCGGCGACACCCCTGTGCCCCAGGTGCTCCATGTGGATGGCTCCGGTGATCTTGCCGGCGGCAACTTCGCCTATCTCCTCGGCAATAAGGGCAGTGGCGCCTCTGATGCCAAGGGGCATAATATTGTCGATTTTATGAATGCAGACGACCAGCTCTATGGTCCTCCGGGCGGAATCGTCCAGTCATTTCATAATACCGGTATGGTCGTTAATGACGAAAATTTAACCTGTGCCGGCACCAATGGGTGCCATGGCAACCGCTATAAGAGCTACCCAACGATCAGCGGCGTTGCCACCCTGTCCGGGGCCCATCATAATAATGTTAAGGGTAAAATTGACGATGCCACCACCCCGGCCAATAGTTATCGTTTTTTGACCGGCGTCAAGGGTTTTGAAAATCAAACGGACAGGTGGCAGAATGTCAGCCCGTCAAGCCATAATGAGTATTTTGGCCGATCCAGCCCGGCCCAGCTTGGCTGTTATAGTGGCACCAGCAGCTGTCATAGCAGTGCAGGAATAAGCCCTCCTGACAATACCATGAGTCAGTTCTGCGCCACCTGCCATGGTAATTTCCACACCCTGTCAACATCTAGCTCCGATGGCATAGGAAGCTCCTTCACCTCCCCCTTCATACGACATCCCACCGATGTGGCCCTGCCGTCTTCCGGCGAGTACGCCTCCTATACCACCTATAATATTGACGCCCCTGTGGCCCGTACCCTTGTCCCGGATTCGGCAAATTCTGCCGTTGTCCCAGGTTCTGATGTGGTCATGTGCCTCTCCTGTCACGCCGCCCATGCCACGGATTTCTCTGATATGCTCAGGTGGGACTACGATCTCATGAAGGCCAATGACCCCTCCTCA